>JALHLM010000183.1 GCA_022844585.1 Pirellulales bacterium
TTTGGTCGCGCAGGGTTATCGCCTGGATGACGCCGAAGTCGGCCTGCCGAATCAGGAAAGCGTCCGTGTGCTGGGCTACGCGATCCAATGTCGCGTGACGACGGAAGATCCCGAAAACAAGTTCATGCCGGACTACGGGCGAATCACGCTGTATCGCTCGTCCGGCGGCATGGGGATCCGGCTCGACGCCGGCACGGCGTTTACCGGCGCGGTCGTGACGCCGTATTACGATTCGCTGCTGGTGAAGGTGACTGCATTTGGGCGGCGCTTCGAAGACGCCGCGCGGAGGATGGAACGCTGCCTGCAAGAATTCCGCGTGCGGGGCGTGAAGACGAACGTGCCGTTCCTGCTGAACCTGATCGTGCATCCGGATTTCCTGGCCGGCAAATGCACGACGCGGTTCATCGACGAGACGCCGGAACTGTTCACGATCGCCAAACGGCGCGATCGCGCGACGAAGCTGTTCAACTACCTGAGCGAAGTCATCGTCAACGGGCATCCTTCGATCAAGAAGCGTCCCACGACCGTACGGCGTGCACCGGCGCCTGTCCCGGCGCTGCCGGCCGGGCAACCGATTCCGCCGGGCAGCCGGACGCGATTCAAGGAACTGGGCGCTGAAAAGTTCTGCCAGTGGATTCTCGATCAGAAGCAAATTCTGTTCACCGATACAACGATGCGCGACGCGCATCAATCGCTGCTGGCGACGCGGGTGCGGACGTATGACATGCTGGAAATCGCCGACGCTTACGCGCGGTTGACGCCGGAGTTGTTCTCGCTGGAAATGTGGGGCGGGGCGACGTTCGACACCGCGATGCGGTTCATGAAGGAATGTCCCTGGCAGCGGCTGGCCGATTTGCGGACCAAGATCCCAAACATCCTGTTCCAGATGTTGCTGCGGGCCTCGAACGCCGTGGGCTACAGCAACTATCCGGACAACGTGGTGCAGGCCTTCGTCGACGAGGCCGCCGATACGGGGATCGATCTGTTCCGCGTGTTCGATTCGCTCAACTGGGTGCCGAACATGCGCGTGGCGATGGACGCCGTCCGCAAGACCGGCATGCTGTGCGAAGCCGCGATCTGCTACACCGGCGACATCACCGATCCGAAGCGCAAGAAGTACGACCTCAAGTATTACGTCGCGTTGGCCAAAGAGCTCGAAAAGATGGGCGCGCATATTCTGGCCATCAAGGACATGGCCGGGCTGTGCAAACCGGCCGCGGCCGAGAAGTTGGTCCGCGCGCTCAAGCAGGAAATCGGCATTCCGATTCACTTCCATACGCACGATACGGCCGGAATTCAGGCCGGGGCGATTATGAAGGGGGCCGAGGTCGGGCTCGATATCGCCGATGGGGCGCTGGCGCCGATGTCGGGGCTCACGTCGCAGCCGAATTTGAATTCGCTGGTCGAGATGTTCCGCTACACGGACCGCGACTCAGGCTTGAGCGCACAGAAACTCGACGCGTTGGCGCTCTATTGGGAAGCCGTGCGGGAGTTCTACGTGCCGTTCGAGACCGGCATGATGGCCAGTACCGCTGAGGTGTATCTCCACGAGATGCCAGGCGGGCAGGTGACCAACTTGATGGAGCAAGCCAAGGCGGTCGGCCTCGGGCATCGCTGGGCCGATATCTGTCGGGTGTACGCCGAAGTCAACCAGATGCTGGGCGACATCGTGAAAGTCACGCCGTCCTCGAAGGCGGTTGGCGACATGGCGATTTTGCTCGTCTCCAACAATATGACCGTCGGCGATATCCTCGACCCCAATAAGGAAATTGCCTTCCCGGAATCGTTTGTCGATCTCATCTCCGGCAAGATGGGCCAACCGCCTGGCGGTTTTCCGAAGGAAGTGCAGGAACAAGTGCTGCGCGGCGTGAAGCCGCTCACGGGGCGGCCGGGCGAGACCATGGCGCCGGCGGATTTAGAAGCTGCCTCGAAGACGGTCAGCGAACTGTTGGGACGCGAAGCGACGCGCCGCGAAGTGCTGAGCCACGTGATGTTCCCCAAAGTGTTCCGCGAATATGTGGAACATCAGGAAGCGTATTCGGATACGAGCATCCTGCCGACGCCGCTGTTCTTCTATGGCCTGGAGGCCGGTCACGAGGCGGCCGTGGATATCGAGCAGGGGAAGACGCTGATTATGCAGTTCCTCACGCTCGGCGATCCGCATCCGGACGGCAATCGCGTGGCGTTCTTCGATCTCAACGGGCAGCCGCGCAGCGTGACGGTCCGCGACGCCTCGCTGGAAGGCGAACTGCAGAAGCGCCCCAAGGCCGACCCGCTCGATCCCACGCACATCGCGGCGCCGATGCCCGGCATGGTCGTGGCGGTGCCGGTGAAGGTCGGCGACCAGGTGGAGCGTGGCGCGAAGCTGGTCACGCTGGAAGCCATGAAAATGGAAACCACGCTCTACGCCGAACGCGCCGGCATCGTGCGGCAAATCAACTGCGAACGCGGCACGCGGGTGGAGACGGGGGATTTGCTGGCGAAGCTGGAGTAACGGCTTCACCACGAAGTCGCGGAGGATACGAGGAAAGTGGGAGGGGGAGGTATTCATGGGGCGGGGCGGAAGGTTGTTGGGCATTTTGTGAGGGGCTGATCTGCTATGATTTGGTCGCTTTGAGGGAACTTTCATTGGCGACCCGTTCCGCGACTTATCTATGGCCGATGCGCGTACTGAGGCGGTCGGGGTGGGACCGCGAGGCTTTCGATTCCCGCTTTATGCGCGGATTGCGCTGGCCGTGGCGAGTGGCGTCGTACTGGGCATCGTGTACGGCAAGGCTCCGTATTTGCCGGACGGCGCTTTCGGCAACATCGAGCTCGGGCGATTGACGCTGCTGGTCGTTACGCTGCTGAAGACGTTAGCTTCGCCGCTGATCTTTTTCGCGGTCCTCGACGCGTTCTTGCGGACCGAAATCACCTTTGAGCGCGGCGGCAAGCTGTTTCTATTCAGCTTGATTAACGTGGTCGCGGCGATGACCATCGGGCTGGCGTTGATGAACTTCTGGCGCCCCGGCGAAACGTGGCGCGACAGTTTCGAGGAAAACTCTCGAATCGCCAGCGCCGAAGGGGGTGAAAAGCTCAAGGAAACGGCGCCGCTCACGGTGGTGGAGAGCGTTCGTAAAGCCATCCCGACCAACATTGTGCAGCCCTTTGTGGAAGGGAATCTGCTCGGCGTGATTCTGTTGGCAGTGCTCGGCGGCGCTTCGCTGCGCGCCGTGCGGGGTGTCCAGCAACGGCATGGGTTGACCGCTTACCTGCCGATCGAGCAAGCCGTCGAGACACTGTACCAGGTCTTCATTAAGATGCTGGAATGGGTCGTGTTGCTGGTGCCGCTGGCCGTGTTGGGTGGTGTCGCCCAGTCGGTGGCCGAGACCGGTACCGAGACGTTTCGCCTGGTCCTCATCTTCCTGGCGACGATGCTAGCCGGGCTTTCGATCCACGCCTTCGGCTACTACGTCCTCGCTGCCTGGCTCTATGGGCGCAAGTCGCCGGCGGCCTTTTTGCGGGCCGGCTTCGAGCCCTTTCTTACCGGGCTCTCCACGAACAGCAGCCTCGTGACCGTGCCCGTTACCCTCAAAGCGCTGACCGAACGACTCGGCGTGTCCGATCAATCGGCGCGGCTCTCGACCTGCGTGGGCACCAACTTCAACAACGACGGGATCACCCTCTACGAGGCGATGGCCGCCATCTTTGTGGCCCAGGCCGTGGGCCTGGATCAGTCGCTCAGCGTGCAGATTAGCGCTGTGATCGTGTGCGTGCTGGCCAGTCTGGGTTCCGCCGGCATCCCTCAATCTGGGTTAGTCATGCTTCCGTTGGTGCTCGCGGCGACCGGTCTATCGAGCGAAACGATCAACATCGCCTGGCCGCTGATCACCTCCGTCGATTGGATCATTGCCCGTTATCGTTCCGGTGTGAACGTGCTGGGAGATATGACGGTGGCGGTCCAGTTGGACCGATCGCGCGGGGACGTCGCCGAGTAAGCCGATATCCGGCGGCCGAGGAAATGCCTTCCTAGACCGCAAAGGTGCGCTATCCCCTTAGCCGTTCGGCCCGATTCTTACCTGGAAGTAGGCGGATTTGCGGTCATTTTTCCTCTGGGTCCGTCGCGATGGTCGATATAAGTTCATAGGAGTCGGGCATACGAAGCGCCGTTCCGTGCGGCTCGATCGTTGTTTGTTGGACCGGACACTTTCTTGAATCGCATGGCGGACGACGTGCGTTCTTAGATTGGGTCAAAGGACCTCGCGCCACGGTGCGGGACCTTGCCGACGGAACTGTTCGAAACAGCCTGCTTTGGCGCTGGCCAGGCGCCATGGGCGGTAAGAGCTGAGAAGTGGGCGCCGCTTGGTGCCCTTGACGAACCGGCGAAGCCGGGGCGGACAGGGAAAACGGGGCGGAATTCACTTGACGAAAGCGCTTCCAGCGGTCAAATTACCCGTGTCGGGCCACGCCTTTCTCGTCTGCGTTCGCATTTCTGCTCGGTCTACAGGGGCCTTCTCGAAGGAGTCGTTGCACATGTCTCTCTCCGTGTCGCGTCGGCGCGGGTTTACCCTCGTCGAATTGTTGGTGGTCATTGCCATCATTGGCATCTTGATCGCCCTGTTGTTGCCCGCCCTGCAAACCGCCCGCGAAGCGGCTCGGCGAGCCCAGTGCTTCAACAACCTGAAGCAGTTGTCGTTGGGGTGCCACACCTATCACTCCACGTACAACACGTTCCCGCCGGCTTCTCAATTGGTCGGTACCGGGACGACCACGATCACCTACCCGAACATCTCGCGCAACGATGCGCACGGGCCGAACTGGGTGATTGCGATCATGCCCTTTATCGAGCAACCGGCGCTCTATAAATCGTTCCAGTTCAAGAACGCGGCTGGCGTAAATCTGGCCGTGGAAGACCCGTTGAACGAAGACGAGCGAAAGACCATTTTGCCGGTCATGATGTGCCCGACCGATGCCTTCAACCAGTCGCCGTACGTTTCCGGCGCCAGTCGTTCGAGCCCGGCCGGCATTCAGTGGGCGCGCGGGAACTACGCCGCCAACAGCATTAACCAATCGGCCGACGGTGGTGGTGCCTTCACTCCGGCCACTGGGCGGTGGACCGGCAACTATGGCAATCCCGCTTGGAACTTCTGGGCCGATAAGGCCCATTACCGCGGCGTGATGGGTTTTGGTTTGGCGACAAAGATCGGCCAGATCAAGGACGGCACGAGCAACACGATGCTGATCGGCGAGTTGCGTGCGGGGCTGGCCCCGAACGATCGCCGCGGTATTTGGGCGATCGGCGACGCAGGTTGCAGCATTTTGGCCTGGCACGGTTGCGAAGGGGACGCCGCTGGTCCGAATCAGTGCATCAACACTGCCTCGGACGACATGCGGTCATGTGCTCAGGTTACTGCCTCGTTGGGCAGCCAGTACTTGGTGACCGAATGCATGACTTGCTGGACCGGCTGCGATGTGAACTACCAAGGCACGGCCCGTAGCAAGCACGCTGGCGGCATTCAATGCGGTTTCGCCGACGGTAGCGTGCATTTCGTTTCGGACACCGTCGAGACTGGCGGCAACTGGGCGAATTGCCATGACCCGAATCAGTTCAAGGCCTGGGAACGCTTGATTGTTTCGGCCGACGGATTGCCGATCGAGATGCGGAAAGTGATTAACGACTGATCCTGAAATCAATCGTTTGCAGGGATTGTCAATCATCCGCTCGCTTCGGTATCATGCCGAGCGAGCGGATGCTTTATTTCCGCCTCGCCGGAGTCGCAAGGTCTTGCGACGCGGCTGGTAGTGGTCTGAAGCGGCGAGCACTTTAAGGCTGTGGTCGCAGTTGCCGGGCCATATTGTTTCCGAAACCATTCCCGTTGTGATGGATTCGCGACTGCGAGTTCTCAGACTCATTAGCGAGGTTGCCGTGTTGCGATTCGCGTTGCTTCTTGGTTGTGTGGCGGCTTTGTCGAGTCTCAGCGGGTGCGGCGGCGGATCGCCTTACGACACGGTTCCCGTTTCCGGGACTGTGGTGATGGCGGATGGCAGCGCCCTCAAGGGGTACGCGATGAAGACCATTCGCTTGACGCCGAACTCCACCGATGCGGAGGCCCGTCCCGCTTCCGGCGAAGTCCAGGAAGATGGATCATTCAAGTTGGGAACGAAGACGGCCAGTGACGGCGCGATGCTTGGCAAGTACGCCGTGTTCGCGTCGATCATGAAGAATTATCCACCGACCCCCGCGGACATCAGCAAGACCTGGGTCTGCGATCCGGCCGAAATTGAAATCAAGGACGGCATGGAGCCGATCACCATCAAGGTCAGCGTCGCCAAGTGATCGATTGTTTGTGGCGTCGCCGACATTTTTCCGGGTCCGCATTTTCGGGTCTTTCACGTATGCAATGGATTGATTCCAGATCGCTTTGTGCGCTGATGTTGACATGCTTTTTCATGTCGGGCTGCGGCCCTGCGGAGCCGCCCGAAGCGGCGACGTTCCGTGAGATGGAAGCCCGCAATGTGATCGTGAAAGATGGCAAGCTCATCGAGCTGAATTTTGGCTCGAAGTCCTTCGGCGACGCCGATTGCGCGAAGCTCGCCACGCTCGCCGATTTGCAGGTGCTGGATTTGGGGAAGTGCCAAATCACCGATGCTGGTCTGGATCACGTGGCAAAGCTGGCTTCGCTGGAATCGTTAACGCTCGAAGGAGTCGTCGCGATTACGGACGCAGGGATCGCCAAGCTTCCAGGACTGACGAAGCTGACCAATTTGAACGTCGGCGGAACTTCCGTGACCGATCAGGCGATGGAGTCCATTGGCAAGCTGCCGGCGATTCAAAAGTTGTCGTTGGCCCCCGCGCCGGGAGTGACCGATGCCGGTATGCGCCATCTTGATGGACTCAAGCAGTTGGACGAGATCTGGCTAGTCGGTACGGGAGTGACGACTGAGGGTTTGAAGACTCTCAAGGCCGCGCACCCGAACATTATCGTCCATGGCGTTGAAGACGAAGAAGAGGAAGAAACGGCGACGGCCACCGAGCCGCCGGCTGATACCGAAGCGTCAGACGTCCCAGCGCCGCAGCCCTAGTTCGACCGCTTGGGCGGCTCATCTTGCCGCCGTCTCGCGGCTTGTTTCGCGGTTGCTCGTATCCGAGAATTGATCCGGTGATCCTCAGGCTTGAGGCCTTTTTCCGGAGCGGATGCGGCGATGGAAGACGGTGCGGCGGAACGAGCTCGGCAAGCCGTCGGCGATGTTTACCGCGATGACTCACGCCGGGTGTTCGCGACCCTGGTCCGGTTGCTCGGCGACATGGACCTGGCCGAAGAGGCGATGCACGACGCCTTCGCCGCGGCGGTCGAGCAATGGGCCAGCGACGGCGTGCCCGCGAACCCGCGGGCCTGGTTGGTCTCGGCTGGCCGATTCAAGGCCATCGACGTCATTCGCCGGCGCGCGCGGTTCGACGCTTCACTGGGGGAACTCAGCGCACGGATCGAGGAGCAATCGCGTCCGCAGGACGACGCCGAAGACGTGGTGGACGATCGGCTCCGGCTAATTTTCACCTGTTGCCATCCCGCGTTGCCGGACAGCACCCAAGTCGCCCTGACGCTGCGCGAAGTTTGCGGTTTGACGACGGAAGAAATCGCCAGCGCCTTTCTCACGGCCCCGGCCACGATCGCGCAACGCATTGTGCGCGGGAAGGCAAAGATTCGCGACGCAAAGATTCCCTACCAGGTGCCGGCGCTGGCCGACCTGCCGGATCGGCTGGATTCGGTGCTGTCCGTAATCTACCTCGTCTTCAACGAGGGATACTCCGCGTCGTCCGGAGAGACGCTAACGCGCGCTGACCTATCGGGCGAGGCCATTCGCTTAGCGCGGTTGCTGACGGATTTGTTGCCAGATCCGGAGGCGCTGGGCTTGTTAGCGCTCTTGTTGCTACATGAATCGCGGCGCAGCGCACGAACTTCGGCGAACGGAGATTTGATCCTGTTGGAAGACCAGGACCGATCGCTTTGGAATCAGCAGCAGATTCAAGAGGGGCAGACGCTCGTCTCACGTGCGTTCAGTTCAGGACAGTTGGGGGCGTATTCGATTCAGGCGGCGATTTCCGCCGCCCACGCCACGGCAACTTCGGCCGACGCGACCGATTGGGGCCGGATCGTTGCGCTCTATGACTTGCTGCTGCAGTCCGGACCGTCTCCTGTGATTGAGCTGAATCGTGCCGTCGCCATGGCGATGCGTGACGGACCCGACGTCGGCCTGGCGATCATCGATGAGATTCTCAACCGCGGCGATTTGGCCGACTACCGGCTGGCGCATGCCGCGCGCGCCGATTTCTGCCGGCGATTGGGACTCGCCGACGACGCGCGGGAATCCTACGAGCGTGCCCTGGAGCTTTCGAAACAAGCCCCGGAACGGCGGTTTCTGGAACGCCGGTTGCAGGAACTGCGCTAAAAAGTTTCTCGCAGGGGCGTCGATTCACCGCCCTTCCGCACGACTATCAATTGCAGGCGGTAAGCATCACTTTCCTGGCGAGGGGGCGGCGCGATGAAATTTGCTTGTCTTGGGTACATCGACGAATCGAAATGGGAATGCCTGGCGGGAGGCGAGCAGACTTCCTGCATGGAGGCCTGTCTCGCGTATGACGCGGAATTGAAGCGCGGCGGGCACTTCGCGGGTGGCATGTGCCTGGAGAGCGTGCGCCATGCCGTCACGCTCAAGCACCGCACGGGCGGCGTCGAAGTCATGGACGGGCCATTCATCGAAACGAAGGAACACCTGGGCGGAATCTTGATCCTCGAGGCGCGGGACTTAAACCACGCCATCCAATTGATGTCGCAACATCCCGGTGTCAAGATGGGCCCGTTCGAAATCCGCGCCATTGATGAAAAGTTCGCGGCCCAAGCGGGAGTTGGAACGTAGGACATTCACCATTCAAGAAAGGAACAAGCAGATGTTCAGCGAACCGCAACAAGAACACCATTGGTTGCAGAAAATGGTCGGCGATTGGACGTGCGAATTCGAATGCGACATGGGGCCGGACCAACCGAAGTCCAAACAAAAGGCGACGGCTACCATTCGATCGCTGGGCGGGCTGTGGACGATCTCGGAGGCCGACGGAGAAACGCCGGACGGCGGCAAAAGTCAGAGCATCATGACGCTCGGCTACGATCCGGCGAAGAAGTGTTTCGTCGGATCATTCGTCGCGTCGGTGATGACGCACCTGTGGATCTACGACGGTGGATCGCTGGACGCTTCCGGCAAAGTTTTGACGCTCAACGCCGAAGGGCCGAGCTTTACCGGCGACGGGATGGCCAAGTACCACGACATCATTGAGTTCCTCGACGACGATCATCACACGCTTTCGTCGGAAGTGCAGGGCGCCGACGGAAACTGGACGCACTTCATGACGGGGCACTATTACCGCAAGAAGTAGTCGTTGGCGATTCCTTCAACGATGGAGAGTGTTTTTATGAAGTACATGCTCTTGATTTACAGCGACGAGAAAAACTGGACCGACCAAGAGCGCGAGGCGTGTTTCGAAGAATCGATCGGGCTCACGCGCCAATTGGACGCCAGCGGCAAGTTTCTCGGCGCGTCGCCGCTGCATCCGGTCGCGGCTGCGACCAGCGTGCGCGTCCGCAACGGCAAACGTCTCGTGACCGACGGACCGTTCGCGGAAACGCACGAGCAACTCGGCGGCTACTTCCTGGTCGATGCGCAGGATCTCGATGAGGCGATTGAGATCGCTGGGCGCATTCCCGGCGCGCGCAAGGGAACGGTCGAGGTGCGGCCAGTTTTCGAGCTGGTTGGTTTGCCGCCTGGCAAATAGTCGGCCGTCACCACGCGATACGAATCGAACAGCGAAGTCATTCATCAAGGGAACCGAGCGATGCGAGTCATGGTGATGGTCAAGGCGAGCAAGGATTCCGAAGCGGGCGTGATGCCGAGCGAGCAGTTGCTTACGGCGATGGGCAACTTCAACGAAGAACTGGTGAAGGCGGGCATCATGCGGGACGGGGCCGGATTGCATCCCAGTTCCAAGGGCTTCCGCGTGCGGTTTTCTGGAAAGAATCGCACGGTCATCGACGGGCCGTTCGCCGAGACCAAGGAATTGTTGGCCGGCTACTGGCTCTGGGAGGTCCAATCGATGGAGGAAGCAGTTGAATGGGTCAAGCGTTGCCCAAACCCGATGATGGAGGATTCCGAGATTGAAATTCGGCGACTCTTCGAAGCGGACGATTTCGGCGAGGCGCTGACGCCGGAGTTGCGCGCGCAGGAAGAGCGCATCATTCGCGGCGTCAAGGGGAGCTAATTTGCTTTAGCGGTCGCTCGCTCGCCACAATATAAGCCCAGGGAAGGCTGTCCACAGTCGTCGGTTCTCTCGACGATACGGGGCGGCCTTCCCTGGGATTTCGTCTTGATGACACATTTACGCGCGAGCACCGCCATGAAAGATCGATTAATTACCATCGCCATTTCGGTGGCCACGACCTGGGGGCTGTTGAAAGCCGAGCCGGAACCCATCAAGGAATTGGTCGTCGACCGACTCG
>JALHLM010000184.1 GCA_022844585.1 Pirellulales bacterium
CAACTCTCCCTCGCTTGCGCTACGGGCTAGTGTGTTGTGTTGGGCTGGCAGCACTTTTCTCCTCTACTCCCTTACTACTTTTCTCCAACCCCTCCCTCCGCCTCTGCGTCTCTGCGCCTCCGCGTTTCCAAACGCATTCCACACCGCTCCAACTCCGAAGCTGGGCGAATTGCACGCGCCGGCTTGGGGCGGGGGAATTACGCGAACCGGGCAACTGGTAATTCCGGCGGTTTCGCAGCGATTGCCGTAAGTCATTGTCGCACTGGCGCTTGCGTCTAATGAATCGATATTGACTCGATATTTCGCCTGGCTATAATTGCTCGACGTGGCAAGTCCGGTAATTCGGGAAGAACCGGAGGAGCCTGCGGAATGCGAAAGCGTCAACGGACAAAGGATTTAGGAATCTCGGTTCCCCAGGGAGCCTGGCTTCCCAGAAGAGGGCGGACCCTCGGGCGTTGACGCCAACGGCTAGCGTGACACGGATGACTGGACCTCCGCCGGGCCGCTCTTGTGGATAGAGCTGTCTTGGAGGTTGCCTAGACTAGCCCACCATCGGCTAGGAGAAGGGTGGTAAACCCATGAAGGATGTCTTCACGACGGGCGAAGCGGCCAAGATTTGCAAAGTCAGCCAACAAACCATCATTCGCTGTTTTGACTCCGGACAACTGCGCGGCTTTCGCGTTCCGGGCAGCCGCTTCCGCCGCATTCCCCGGGCAGAGCTCTACCAATTCATGAAGGACAACCAGATTCCGACTGACGCGCTGGAAAGCGGCAAGCGGAAGGTGCTGGTGGTCGACGACGACGTCGAGTTGGTCGAGCTGATCACCGAGGTGTTGGAGCGGGACGGCCGCTTCGAAACCCGGAGCGTCAACAACGGCTTCGACGCCGGCATGATGGTCAAAGAATATCGTCCCGAACTGATCGTGCTGGACGTGATGCTGCCGGACATCAACGGCCGCGAAGTCTGCCAGCGGGTCCGCGGCGACAGCACCATGGACTCGGTGCGAATCATCTGCATCTCGGGCATGGTTGAGGATGACAAAATCGAAGACCTCCGCGCCGCGGGAGCCAACGATTTCATGCACAAGCCGTTCGAGATCGAACAACTCGTCGACCGCATGTGCCAACTGCTGGATATGGAAGCGGCGAACGTCTAGCGGATCAGAGCAAACCGCGAAACACGCGAAACACACGAAGGGTTGGAGGCCGCCAGGCGGGTGAATGGATTCCGTTCACCTTGCTTGCGCCTCGGTTTGAATCTCGTGAGCGCTGGCGTGAACTTCGCGAATTGGCAAGTCGAAACGGTGCATTCGTTGGTTGACGCCGTGTTAGCGGAGGACGTCACGACGCGCGCGGCGCATGTGCGCGCGGCATTGGAACACGAGCCGGAGTTCGCTGAACTTGCCGCGAAGTTCGTGCTGACCTCCGACGGCGACGAGCGGCAAACGATTCATTGCCTGCAGGAATTGCTTACGCGCTATTCGCGGCATGGCGATCGTGATGATACGTTTTCTCCGGCAAATCGCGCGGTTTTCGCGCGATTGCGAAGTGCGCTCGAACTGCGCTCTCGTGCCGGACGCCTGCTGAGCGACTTCAATCACGCCCTAGACGAAGCCAAGCTCACGGCACTGGCCGAGTTCGCCGCCGGCGCCGGGCATGAGATGAATAATCCGCTGGCGGTCATCTCCGGGCGCGCGCAATTGTTGCTGCGCGGCGAGACCGATGCGGCGCGGCGCGCGGACCTGGCGCTCATCAAAGCGCAGGCGACGCGCGTGCATGAGATGATCGCCGATTTGATGCTGTTCGCGCGGCCGCCGGCGCTGGTGAAGCAAGTGGTCGAGCTCGGTCAATTGGTCCGCGAGACGATCGAACGCGTCCGCGCTGCCGCGGACGAATGTGGCGTGCGGATCAACGCCATGTATTCCGAACCGATGGAGATTTCCATCGACCACGCGCAGATTTGCACTGCGTTACGAGCGCTGATCGACAACGCGCTGCACGCTGTCCGCGACGGCGGCGTCGTTTCCATCTACGTGCAGGGAACGACCATCTTCGTTCGCGACAACGGCCCCGGCATCACGCCCGAGGAGCGCGCGTTAATCTTCGATCCGTACTATTCCGGGCGACAGGCCGGCCGAGGGCTCGGCATGGGCTTGCCGAAATGCTGGCGCATCATTCAACAGCACGGCGGCGAACTAAGCGTGCAAGCGGCGCAAGGTGGCGGCACTGAGTTTGTAGTTCGACTGTAGGTCAGGCGCCGCGGCCGAAGGGAACAAACTCAGACTGCAAGAAATCGCCGACACGTCCTAAGTGGTTGCCAGCGACGTGCCTGACGGGAGCGCGCGTCGAACTGTCAGGCACGCCCCGGACCTGCGTCTTAGGGCGTTGCCACGGCTGGAGTCATGGCATCACGATTGGCTTCGACGGCGGTGCCTGACCTACTGCACTGCGACGACATGCTTCACCTACTTCACTTTCTACACCTACCTCGCCTACTTCCTCAATAAAACAAGGCCGTCCGGGAGAACGGCCTTGGGACATCGACTGCCGGTGGGTTGTGCGTTCCCCGCCATCGGCCAATGCGGCAGGTTGTCCAATTCAATACTACGTCTTTTCCACAGGAAAAGTGTGTGAGACTTGCGTAAGGTTTTCGCGGGGGTTCACCATAGAGAACACGGAGGCGGGGATGCCGATTGATTTCGCGCTTTCGCGATGATATCAGCCGAAGCCTGTTGGATCGTGAAAGGGCGAAAACGCGAAGGAGGATGTGATGCGTGATGAACTGAATCCGTTGGTTCCTCCGAGTGCGCCGGTTAACGGCGTCGTACTCGTTTTTCGCGAGCCGCGGTGGCCCGTTTTATCTCGGGCCTGCACGTACGGGTTGATCGCCAACGCGGCTTCCGTACCGATTTGGTTCCTCGTTTCTTCCGTGCTAGTTGCGATGAGGTCCACCGACATCTCTCAGATCGCCGTCAATCTGGTTGACGTAGTCGAAGATGTGCTGGGAATCTGGGTCGTATTTGGTTGGCCGCTGATGTCGCTCGGAGTGCTGATCTACACTGTCGTTGTGGATCGGCACACGCGATGGTGGCGCACGAAATCCGCCATTGCCGCGGTCATGCTGGCGCTATCGTTAATCGGATTCGGCGTCTTGATTTTCGCGATCGCGACTAAGGACGTTGTCAGCTCTTGAGGCGCAAAAGACAATCGCAACGCTTGCCACTCGTGGCGAAAGAGCTACTTGGACTTGCTATGCTAACCGTCATGGATGACCAATCGAATCCTTACGCTTCGCCGCTCGCGCCCGGCGCGCCTGTCGCGGTTTCGTACGATGGTGCGAAGCAGCCGCAGCATCCTTGGTTCAGCAGGGCGTTGATCTTCGGACTTCTCTTGAATGCGGTGCTGATGGGCGTGATGTTCGCGCTGATGCTGTACGCGGGCTGGATGGCGAGCCGGCAGCCGAACGCGGAACCGCCGATGTCCCTAGTCATGATGGTGGGATTCACCATTCTCGGCGCGGCCGCTTACTGGCCGATTTCGTCGTTGGCGATGCTCGTGTATTCGATCACGGTCGATCGCGGGACGCGGTGGTGGCTGCTGAAATCGATCGTCTCTGGAACGATGCTCTTGCTGTGGCTGTCGTTTTGCCTGCTGGGTCTGATTTTCGGTTGAGCCGAAATTCAGCGCGTTAGCCGCCGCGCTTCGGCTTCGCGCCGGGCAATTCTTCGGAGAGGAAATCGAGGAAGTCGTCGTCGTCCGCGCCCGTGGCCGGGGCGGGCGCGTCGGACAAAACGGGAGCGATGTTGCCCGAGGAATCTTCCAGCGGCAAGTCGAGTTCGAAGTCGAGCACCTCATCTGCGGCCAGTGCCTGCGGGTCCAGCGCGGCGGCTGGCGTCGGCGGCGTGCCTTCGGCGGTGATTTCCAGCAGTTCCTCGTCGGAGAACTCGAACGACTCCGGCGACGGGGAACTTGCCGTGGCCGCGACTGGGGCGGTCTTGCTCGGCGTCGCTGCGGCCGGTGATTCTTCCGCGACTGACTGGGCGGACTTGGCCGCAGTTTTCTTGGAGAACGGCCACCAGCCGCGTTTCTTGGTCGCTACTTCCGCTTCTTCGACGACGGCGTCGACGAGCTCTTCCGCTGCGGCGACAGGAGCTTCAGCCGGCGTCGCGGCCACCGCCTCGGCGGCTTTCGCCTTTCGTCCTCGACCAAATAGGCCGCGCTTCGGTTTTTCCACGAGCGTGGCGGGGGCTTCGTCCGCGATGAGTTCGACGGCGTCGTCGATCACGACGGTTTTCTCGTGCGAGAACTCCTGCGTGAGGCTGATATCGACGATCGGCTCGGCCTCCGCCGACGGCGATTCCACTTCCTCCAGGTCGAGCGCGCCCATCACGATCGTTTCCGCGCCGAGCGTCTCGGCGACGGGCAATTCCGCAGCGATCTCTAACGCTTCAACTACGTCGTCGTCAACGACGTCACTGGTCGTTTCTGCCGGCGCTTCCGCGGCGGCTTTTTTCTTGCGGCCGAAGGGCCACATGCTGCGCTTCTTCTTGGCGGGCGGCGGCGTTTCGACTTGCGGCGCAGCTTCGGCGCTCTCGACCGTTGGCTCGTCGAACTCCAATTCCTCGATTTCGTCGATCGACTCAGTCATCACGGTCGACGGGTCGAGCGGCATGTTGGCCGCCAGTTCATTGATATCGACGTCCGCCGGCTCGGCACCTTGAGGTGGTTCTTCGGCGTCCAGCCAATCAAGCTCGTGCTCGGCCAGATTCGTTGCTGGCAGCGCTGCCGCGGTTGTTTCGGCGACCTCGTCGGGTTCGTCGAACGACAACTCCGCGTCATCCGCTGGAGGCGCCGGCGGCCGTTCGACGACGATCGTTTCTTCCGTCATCATGGCGAGGAAGTCGTCGTCGTCCGGGGCGCTGCTGGGCGAAGTTTCGGCCTTGGCGACGGGGGCTGGCTCGGCTTCCGGTGCTTCGTCGACCGTCTGGCTTTTGGCGGCCGGTCGCTCGATGACGACGGTTTCCTCGGACATCATCGCGAGGAAATCATCGTCGTCCGCTGGCTTGGCGGGTTCGATCGCGGCAGGCGGTTCCGGCCTTTTCTCGACGACCGCCGGGGCGATGTCTTCCAATTCCGGCATTGGCGAGAGATCGAAGCCTAGATCGTCGTCGTCGGCCGCCAGAATTTCGTCGGGCGTTTCCGCGGCGATTGGCTCGGACTCGATCGCTTCCGCTGCCGCGAGAGGAGATTCCAAGTCCTGGTCGAACGAGTCGTCGTCCGAACCTAAGAGATCGAGCGGTTCAGCTGATTCCTCGACGGCTTCGGCGGCCGAGGCGATCGGCTCCTGGTCGGCCGGAAGGTCGAGATCGAATCCATCGTCGTCGCCGAGGTCCACCAGCGGGGCATCGGGCAGGCTGGAATCGACGAGTTCTTCGAGCGGTTCCGGGCGTGCGATCCGCGGCATGTTGACGACCGTTTCCGCCAGTTCCGGGGCAACGGTCGGGGCGTCGGGTAGGACCGCGTCGTCGGCTGGAGAGGCCGCAGGCGCGGGCGTATTGGCGAGGTGATCGTAGTCCAGCCGGAAGGTCAGCGGTCCGACGGAAAGTTCCGTGCCGTGTTCCAGGAGCGCGCGCTGCACCTGGTCGCCTCCGACGTGCGTGCCATTCAGCGAGCCGAGGTCGCGGACAAAGATTTTGCCCTCTTCCTCGAATAGTTCGCAGTGCTGGCGGCTGACCGTGTGGTGGTCGATGACGATGCCCGCCTTGCGACTCCGGCCGACAATGGCGGGGAGTTTCAAGCGGATTTCCGCGCGGTTGGCTTTGCCACCCACGACAATTAACTTCGCGCGCATGAGGGGAACCCTCGTCGGATAGCCTGGCCAAGCGAGGCACTCCGCCCCCTAACCGTTCCGTTCGGCCGCCTTGCCGATCCGTTTCGCGGGCGGATTGGCGGCCGATTGGGCCGATTTTTCCGTCGCGCATCGCAAACCCTTACTATAGCTAGGGAAAAGTGGGGTATCAACAACCTTTGGCGAGCCGATTCTCGCGACGTTGACGATGTTCAACGGAACTGGGCGGGAATTTCGCCGAACATTGTCGGCGGAGTTGCGTCCTGGCTGGGAACGGCCTCGTTAAACGGTTCGGGGAGTACCCTTGCATCCGTTTACGGCAGTTCTATAATCGCGAAAGTCTTTGCGCCGCGCAGTTTCCGGTCCCGCTCCTGGCGTGGCCCTTGTCCGGCGTTTTGCGAGCACACGCGGGTGTAGCTCAGTGGTAGAGCGTCACGTTGCCAACGTGGCTGTCGTGGGTTCGAATCCCATCACCCGCTCTGGTTTTCCAGGAATTCATGGTCCAGGCGGTTCGTTTGTCAGTGGACAAGCGGACCGCCTGTGCCGCTTTTTGTCGGTCGAGATGGGTGAATCATGGCGGATGAACGCGAGGAAGAATCCGGTGCGGTGGCGGTCGAGGGCGCGGAAGACGCCAAGGAACGCCTCAATCTGGACGTGAAGATCGACAAGACCGGTGCTTGCCAGCGCCACATCACGGTCACGATCCCGCGCGAAGACATCGACAAGTATTACGACGCCGCGTACAGCGACCTGATGGGCAAGGCGTCCATCCCGGGGTTCCGCAACGGTCGCGCGCCGCGCAAGCTCGTCGAGAGCCGCTTCAAGAAGGAAATCACCGATCAGATCAAGGGCTCGCTGTTGATGGACAGCATGACCCAGGCGACCGACGACAACGCCTTAGCGGCGATCAGCGAGCCGGACATCGACCCGGTCGGCATCAACGTGCCCGACGATGGGCCGATGGTTTACGAATTCAATCTGGAAGTGCGGCCGGAATTCGACGTGCCCAACTGGAAGGGGCTGAAAGTCGAACGCCCCGTCCGCGAATTCACCGAGGTCGACGTCGAACAGCAAATCAAGTCGCTGCTGGAACGCCAAGGCCGGTTGGTTCCGCATGACGGACCCGCGGAAGCCGGCGACTATATCTCCACGAAGCTGACCTTCAAGGACGGCGATCGCGAGATCAGTAGCAGCGCCGAGGAAGTGATTCGCATCCGTAAGGTGCTGAGCTTCCGCGACGGCAAGATCGAAGCCTTCGACAAATTGATGGCGGGCGTCAAAGCGGGCGAAACCCGCGTGGGCAAGGCGAAACTGACGGAAGACGCTCCGAACGAGTCGCTCCGCGGCAAATCCATCGAAGCGGTGTTCGAGGTGCTGGAAGTCAAGCGCCTCGAGACGCCGGAGTTGAACGACGAATTCTTGAAGGCGGCGGGTGACTTCGACAGCGAGGATGAGCTGCGCGAAGCCGTGAAGAAGAACCTGGCGCGGCAACTGGAATTCCAACAACAACGCCGCGCTCGCGAGCAAGTGTTGGGCGCGTTGACGGTCCATGCCGATTGGGAATTGCCGCCGGATCTGTTGCGTCGCCAATGGGGCCGCGAACTGGACCGGATGGTCCTCGAACTGCGGCGGAGCGGGTTCTCCGATGAGCAGATCCTGGCCCACGAAAACGAGCTGCGGCAGAATTCCCGAGCCGCGACCGCGCGGCTGCTCAAGGAACATTTCATCCTGGAGCGGATCGCGGAAGACGAAAAGATCGAGGACCTGTCGGAGGACTACGACAAGGAAATCGCCCTGATCGCCATGCAGAGCGGCGAGTCGCCCCGCCGGGTGCGCGCTCAGTTGCAGAAGCGCGGCCTGATGGACACGCTCCGCAACCAGATCATTGAACGTAAGGTGATCGACATGGTGCTCAAGGAAGCCACGTTCACCGACACGCCGTACAAGACCGACTCGGAGGATGCCGAGGCCCTCGACCAGGCGGCTGGCGGCGGCGAGGACGACGGAGACATCCCCGAGGCGAAATACAACGCCGGCCCCGAGTCCACCTTGCCGGACGGCGACAAAAGCCGTGAGCAAGGCAAAATGGGCAATTAACGATCGGTCCAGCCGGCGCAAGCCGCCCTAGGATCGAAGCTGAGCTTCCCCGTTTGCGCCGCCATGCTACCATTCTGGTGTGGGCGACGGGGTCACTGGTTGGCGACCGGCGCGCGGCCGGTGGCGCATCGGCTTTCGGTGCGCGGCCCTGCTCTCACACCAAGATTCAAAAACTCGAGATCGAGTCCCATGAGCGGAAGCTATCGACCCGGGTCGTTTGACCCCCAGGCGGCCTATCGCGACTACCAGCGCCAGCGCGCCTTGACGCTGGGCGACTTGCTGTTGGAAAACCGCGTGATCTTGCTGCAAGGCGAAATCCACGACGGCAACGCCAACGAACTGGTGATGAAGCTTCTGTATTTGCAGAGCGAGAATCGCCGCAAGGACATTCACTTCTACATCAATTCGCCGGGCGGCAGCGTGAGCGCGACGTTGGCGGTTTACGACACCATGCAAATGCTGTCCTGCGCCGTGGCGACGTATTGCGTCGGCCTCGCGGCGAGCGGCGGCGCGGTGCTGTTGGCCGGCGGCGCGAAGGGGAAGCGTTTCGCGTTGCCCCATGCCAAGGTGATGATCCATCAGCCGTACGGCTCAGTGGGCGGACAGGTGTCCGACATCGAGATCCAGGCCGACGAGATCTTCAAGACGCGCCACGTCCTGAATGAAATCCTGGCCAGCCACACCGGCCAACCGATCGAACGGATTGCCAAAGACACCGACCGCGACCGTTATCTGACGGCCGGTGAAGCGAAAGAATACGGGCTGGTGGACGAGATCCTTACCAAGCCGCCCATGACCGAAGACGACAAAGAAGAATAAGGCCCACTCACATGCCACTGATTCCGTTTGTGATCGAGAAGAGCGGCCGTGAAGAACGGGCGATGGACATTTACAGTCGCCTGCTCAAGGACCGCATTGTGTTCCTGGGGACCGGCGTCAACGACGAAGTCGCCAACGCGATTGTCGCGCAACTGCTGTTCCTGCAGTCGGAAGATCCCAAGGCCGACATCCATCTGTACATCAATTCGCCGGGCGGCAGCGTGAGCGCCGGCATGGCGATCTATGACACGATGCAGTTCATCAACTGCGACGTGGCGACCTACTGCATCGGCCAGGCCGCCTCGATGGGCGCCGTGCTGTTGACGGCGGGCGCCGCCGGGAAACGCTTCGCGCTTCCCAACGCGCGAATCATGATTCACCAACCGTTGGCCGGCATGGAAGGCACGGCCGAGGAGATCATGATTCACGCCAAGGAATTCCGGAAGGTCAAGGAAAAGCTCAATCGCATCCTGCTCAAGCACACCGGCCATCCGCTGGAAAAAATCGAACAGGACACGGACCGCGACCGCTTCATGTCGTCGATCGAAGCCCAGGAGTACGGGCTGATCGACAAGGTGATCGAACGGATTGGCAATCACACGCAGGCGACGAAGGAGTAGGGGGAGGAGAAAAGGAGTAGAGGAGTAAAGTAGTTGCTTGTAGCGCTGCTTGGCTCCCTGGCTTCGAGTTTTCTCTGCCACTCGTTTTGCTTCCACTTCGCATGAAACATGGATGTTTCATCGCCGTTGCACTCTTTGCGCTGACAGCGTCTGGCTGTCGGAACGCGCACAATCACCAGTTGCTGTATCGCGAGATGCGGCTGCTGGAAGATCAGATCTACGCGTTAGAGGACGAGAACTCGCATTTGGAAGCGCAATTGGCGTCAGCGCAGCGCGAGAACGCCAGTCTTCGCGACGAGCTCGACGGCGGCGAGTCGGAAACACCCCGACGCAGCCGTGGCAACAACGAGCCCAGTGCGCCGAGCATCGAGTTGCCGGATTTGCCTAGGCGCCGTGAACCCGATGCGGATGCGCCGTCATTTACGCCCGATGCCGAGGAGCGCGGTGATGCGCCGCCGTTCGATCCCGGGGCCAGCGGCGCGATCGAGGATCCCAACGTCAACGATGTTACGTTCCATCGCCTGCTGACCGGCGGCTACGATGCCGACGGAAGACCTGGCGACGATGGACTAAGTGTCGTGTTGGAGCCGCGCAATGCCCGCGGCGAGTTGGTCCGCACTTCCGGCGACGTGGAGCTCGCACTTGTCGATTCCGAACGGGGCGACGGCGGGCGCGTGGCGCAATGGAAATTCACCTCGGCGGAACTTGCCCGCACCTGGGAGCGCCGCACGGTGGGCGAAGGCTTCTTTCTCGAGCTGCCCTGGCCGAACCGACCGCCGGACAGCCGGCAGTTGGAACTGATCGTCACCTACCGCACGCCTCGCGGCAAACGCCTGATCGCGGAGAAGCAAATCGCCATCGACCCTGCGGGTGGGCGATTTGCCGATTGGACGGAATCCAATTCCGAGGAACACGGTGCGCGCCCCGTTTCCGGCGAATTGGCGCGGCCAACTCGGCAAGGTCAACGC
Source organism: Pirellulales bacterium (assembly GCA_022844585.1). Lineage (GTDB taxonomy): Bacteria > Planctomycetota > Planctomycetia > Pirellulales > JALHLM01 > JALHLM01. The sequence goes on from JALHLM010000184.1 coordinate 10,353, forward strand.
GCTGGTTGGTCGCCGTATCGTTGACCCCCCAATGCGAAAATAGAGCCGGAAGCGTCAGCGCCCGGAGCGCATAGGAACAATCGTCGTGTCCAATGCGCT
>JALHLM010000185.1 GCA_022844585.1 Pirellulales bacterium
GGCGCCGAGCCAGTGCGGGGTGGGGCGCCAGCGCGAGGCGCGGCGCCACTGCGGGGTGGCGCACCACTACGGGGCGCAGCGCTGCCGGCACGCGGCGGCCGGCGCTCGGGACGCGGGCGATCTCCGTCGCGCGAACGACTTCGCGTATCGCGCTCGCGCGAGTTCTCGCGATCCCCTTCGCCGGAATTACGCAGCCAGCCGACTTCTTCCGAAGTCAGCCGCCGCCATTCACCGGGCTGCATTTCTTTCAGCTTGACGCCGCCAATCGAGACGCGTTTCAGTCGCATCACCTTGTGGCCAAGCCGCGCGAGGATACGGCGAATCTCGCGATTGCGCCCTTCGCGCAACACAATCTCCAACGTCGCGCTTTGTTTGTGTTCCGCGCGAACTTCCGCGCGTTCCGCACGCACCCAGGCTTCCGCCAGCCGCACGCCTTCGGTGAGTTGCGCCAACTCTTCGCGCGTCGGCACGCCGGCGACCAACACGTGGTACACCTTCGGCACGCCGTAGCGCGGGTGCGCCAGCATGTTGGCCAACTCGCCGTCGTTGGTGACGAGGATCAAGCCCTCGCTCTCCATGTCGAGCCGGCCGACCGTGAACAACCGCTCGCGCATCCGCGGCAGGAGATCGATCACGCGCTGACGTCCATCGGGATCATCGTTCGTGCAAACCACGCCGCGCGGTTTGTTGATGACGATGTATTCCCGGCGGTTGCGCAGCTTCAGCACTTCGCCATCGACGCGAATTTCCTGCTTGGACGGATCCACCGTGGTGCCCAACTCGCGCACCACCTGGCGATCGATTTCCACGCGGCCCGCGAGGATCAATTCCTCGCATTGCCGCCGGCTATCGATGCCGGCCGCCGCCATGATTTTTTGCAGCCGCTCGCGGCCGTCATCCGGCCGCGCCGCGTCACGAGGGGGCCGCTGAGGCGGGCGCGCCCTGCGCGGGCCTCCCGGCGGACGCCCGCCGGGCTTTCCACTGTAGGGACGGCTCTGGCCGCCGCGTGGCGGGCCATTATTGCCGCGTGCCGGTCGCGGGCCCCGGGGCTTGTTTTCGTTCATGGCACCTGTCCTCCGTCGCAAATATGTCAATTCAACCAGCGCGATGTACGCGCCATCTCTTGCGCGGCATGCCACTTGGAACCAGCGATTCTAATCCAAGAGTCCCCGTTCCCCCAGGGACTCCAGACCCGCCAAATCCGACGTCGAGCCAGAATCGAGGCGAAATACCGGCCTGCGCAAACAAAAAGGCCGTTCCCAGCATCTTTGGAACTGGGAACGGCCCGAATTTGCGATCGAAAGGGTCGACGAATCGCCTATTTGCGCCGCCGAGCCAGGAGCGCCAACGCACCCAGGGTCAGCAATGCCCAGGAACTCGGTTCCGGAACCTCATAGATCTGAACTTCGCTCAGACCCATGAAGTCATTGCCGGCCCCGTGATTGACCAGATTTTCGAGCTTAATGTACCGAGCCGTCGTCCCGGTGAGATCGATGATCTGACCGAAATCGACGTCATCCGTGCCCGGAGCGATGGTCAACTCTTGCCCGGTGATGAGCGTCGTGAACACCTTATCCTCGCCAGCGACCAGGATGTCGGCCGTCTTGATGCCGCGAACCAACAGGTCGTCACGGCCTGGCAACGCTTCGTTGTAGTTCCAGATCACCATCCGATCGAGCAGCTTCTCGGCACCGACATCAAACACGATGAATGGGTCGAGGTCGAATTGCTCCGGCGGCACGTTCGGGAAAGAGCCCTGATTGAGCCACATCATGCCGTCCGGGGCGCGACTGTGAACTTTGCCCCCCATACCGGCGTGGTTGACGAGGTAACCGGCTCCGCGATTGAACCCGAACAGATTGCTGGAGACCTCGTCAATCGTCGTCGGCAGCGGCAGTTCGCGCGATTCGCCCGGAGCGAGCGTACCATCGAACCGCACTTCGCTCAGACCGGCAAAGGCGAGGCCGTCTCCGGCGTTCGTGATGTTGTCAATCCGCACGTACCGCGCCGTCGCTCCGCCAAGTGCAATCGACTGCGAAAAATCACCGGGCGTACCGGGCGCGACGGTGAAAGCTTGAGCGTCGATCAACGGCGAGAACACCTGGTCGGCGCCGGCCACCGAGATGCGGGCGGAACTGATGCCACGCGACGGCAGCCCAGACTCGTTGTAATTCCAGACCTTCAAAGTATCGACCACATACGCCGCGCCCAGATCGAACGTGATCTGCGGCGTCGTGTCATTCGGCGCGGCGAAGGTGCCATTCGTGAGCCACATGCCCCCGTCGGGAACATTCGAATGTTCGTCGCCGGTCAAACCGGATTGATCCACGGTATGGATAGCGGTGCGGTCAAAACCGCCCCCCAAGCCCGAAGATGCTGACGCGGAAACAAGCGGAATAACGTTCGCGCGTGCGACGTCTCCGGAAATCAAACTGAACATGGCCAGGCCCAGGCCCGCCAGCGCGCAACAGCGCATCAACATGGAGTTCCCCCTTCCAAAGGTGTCGACATCAAAGCCCAACGCCGATCTCTGTTCGCGCGCACCGCCATTGAAGCTGCCGCACACGGTAGAGCGCCCGGCGGTCCCCTGTCAACGATTTTCCGTGAAATCGCCAGGTTTTTCCGCGAATGCAAAGAAACGCGGGCAGCCTAATAACGGCCGTTCGACACGCGACCGGCCGTTTTGCCGTCGCCAGCCTTGGCCGGCGGCGTGACCACTGTCCCGCGGCTTTCCAGGAAGAGCAGCACTTCGGCCCGATCCGGACCGCCGGTAGGCAGCGGAAGCGTCTTTTCCAGCAGATTCTCGTTGCGGGGCGTGGGCGAGGGAACAATCCCCAGGCTGATGACCAGCACTTCGTCGACGCTCCAACGGAACGTCTCTTTGACCCGCAATTGCGAACGCTGTGCCACTTCGATTTTAGTGCGCTGCGTCGACAGCAACGCCGTGCCCGTTTCGATCGCCACCGGCACGATCCGCTCCACCTGATCGATGTTGCACTTCACGAGGGCATCGATCGACGCGCCGTCCCGGGCAACTAGCGGTGTCAACTCGACTGCGATCCCTTCCTCGATGTCCGCGAGCTTCGGTTCGTACGTAGCGATGCCTGCCAGGCCCGGCAACAAGTGCTGCGTGAAAGTGCGCGTCCGCAGCGAGGAGACCACGGTCGGCTGCCCGTTCTGCACCAAGAGTTGGGGCGAGCCGTATTCCGTGTAGTCGCTGCGCTTTTTCAATTCCGCCAGGAGAATCGCCGCGTCTTCCTTCGCCACTAACCAAGCTTGCACGCCCGCGGATTGCACCTCGACCGGCGCCAACTTCGCGGGCGCTCGTGAACGCCAATTGGGATTCGACAACGAAATCAATCGCAGTCCGCACGCGTGATTGGCTTCCGCGGGATTGACGAACCGATCCACCACACCCGCCACGGTCGCCTGCATCTCGGGCGTGTGATAGACGCGCAGCGTGCTGGGCGTCGCGCTCAATATTCCCAGCGGCTCGGAGTGCCAGACTTCGTACCCGGTCTCGCGCAGAATCCAGTCGATGATCGGCTGTTGCGGATGCGGCAGCGCGCTCGCGCGCTCGGCGAAAGGACTGATGTCGTAGTCGCGCCAGACCTGGCCATGTTCATTGGGAAGCGCGCCGGTTCCACGAGTAACCCGGGCGCCGCCGCCGGAAGTCTTGGGGCTTACGGGACTCAGGTCATTCTCGGCCGGGCTTTCCGCCGCGGCCGGTCGGACGCCGGCTTCGGTCGCCGGAGCTGCCTGATCGAGCGGTTCGATCGGCCGTGTCTTCACCCTCGATTTTTCTCTTGGCACACCGCTTTTCGCACGTTGCGCCGCGACAGGCTCCGCCGGCAGCAAGAGCGCTGCCAGAGTGGCGGTCCACATCACGATCGAACGGGCATCCATGCCACGGCGCTCCACGCCGACGAAAGTCTCGAAACCCGAGGGCGGCGGAGTATACGGGACTTGCGAGAAATACAACAAGACAGAAACCGTCGCGACACAACCGGGCGTTCTGGGGAAACTGGGCGAACGGCCTGGCTCCATGCGGCAGAATCTACCGCCGGGCTGGAACGCAGGATACGATGGCATTAATCGACATTCATCATTCATCATTCTGCATTCATCATTTCCCTTGTTCGTCGGTCCGGTTTTCGCCCGCGAGTTGGTCACCGCCCCGCGCAGTTGGCGTCTGTTCGCCACCCGCGCGGCCTATGTTGCCGCGCTCTTCTTGCTGGTTTGCACCACGTTTCTGGCCTTCCGGTTTTCGCAGCAGCGGCTGACCATCGGAGACTATGCCCGGTACGGGACGTTCTTGTTCCAACTGCTGGCCCGGCTGCAACTTGTGGTGCTGACGTTCTTCGCAGCGCTCTCGGCAGCGGCCGCCGTGGCCCATGAGAAAGACCGCCGCACGCTGGAACTACTGCTCCTGACGCGGCTCAACAATTCCGAGTTGGTCCTCGGCAAACTGCTGGCCAGCATTCTTCGCATCTTGATGGTGCTGGCGGCCGCGTTTCCCTTGTTTGTTTTCATCGCCCTGTTCGGTGGCATCTCGATCGGTCAGATCATCCGAGTATTCGCGGTAACGCTCGCCACGGTCCTCGCTGCCGGCAGCCTGGGCGGATTACTGGCCCTGTGGCGCGAAAAAACCTTCCAGACGTTGGCCCTCACGGCCATGACGTTGGCCGCGTGGTTCGCGCTGGGCGAGATCATCGCCGCCGGAGTGTTCGGCGCATCCATTCGCGGCGCTAGCGCCGCCCAGTGGGCCGAGACCCTCACGCCGTGGCGTGCCGTGCTGGCGGCCACCCGCGCACAATACGCCTCGGGTTCGTCCATCGATTTCCTGCGCTCGGTCGTCGGCGGCTACGCCGTGTTCGGGCTCGGCTTGGCCGCGGTGTTCAACGCCATCGCTGTCTGGCGGGTGCGCGTTTGGAATCCCACGCGCACGCAGCGCCTCGTGCTGGCCGACGACAAGGAAGGCACGATCTTCACCGGTCGCCAATCCGCCACGACAGAAGTCGCCGCGCCGGCCGTCACGACCAGGCAGCCGCGACCGTCGCGCGCCGTGTGGGATAACCCCATTCTCTGGCGCGAGATACGCACCTGGGCGTACGGCACGAGAATCCTCATGATTCGTGTCGCCTACCTGGCGATGTTCGCGCTGGCCGCCATTGCCGCGCAACGTGCCGTGAATGCTGCGACGTTTGCCCATCGCGCCGATATCGCCACGCCGCTGGCGTTGCTCTCCGTGCTGAGTCTGGTGCTCGTCAACGCGCAAGCGGTGACGTCGATCACCAGCGAGCGGGACGCCCGAGCACTCGACCTGCTATTGGTCACCGACCTGACGCCGAAAGAAATCATCTTCGGCAAGCTCGCCGGCGCGCTCTACAACGCCAAGGAGATGATCCTGCTGCCGTTGGCGCTCTGCGTCTATCTGGCCTGGAACGGCGCGATCGGCGGCGAGAACCTATTCTTTGTCTGCGTCGGCCTAGTCGTCCTCGTGGCCTTCGTCACGATGCTCGGCGTCCATTGCGGGATGACCTATGGCAGCTCACTGGCCGCGATCACAGTGAGTCTCGGCACCGTATTTTTTCTATTCGTCGGCGTCTGGGTCTCGATGCAGATCATGGCCGCCTTCCGCGGCGATTTCTATCGCCAGTTCCCGGTCTTCCTGCTGATCAACCTCGTCGGCGCGTTGTCCCTCTACGTGGCCCTCGGCATGCGCAACCCCTCGACCGCGCTCGCCATCGCCACCTTCTTCGCCCCGTTCGCGACGTTTTACTCCATCACCAGCTTCGAACTCGGCAACACGCTGGGCGTGTTCCTCACCGTCGCGACCACCTACAGCTTCGCCACGCTGGCCATGCTGGTCCCCGCCCTCTTCGAATTCGACATCGCCACCGGCCGAACCACCGGCGGCGATGTCGGGTGACGGCGGACTTGGGTCGTGTGCTTTCGATGGAAAGATGAAGCGCAATCCTAGCGCATTTCGCGCTTTTCTTTCGCAATCGCGACAATTACCATACTGCTGCGGGAAGTAGTTCCGTCCGCCGCATCGCGTTCATGTACCAGTCCTGCCGATTTTTCGCCAATCCCGCAAGAGCGCTCGACTATGCCCCGCAAGACTCGCTTGACCGGCCGCGCCGGCTCGTTCGCGGCAGCCAGCAATTTGCGCATTGAATCGCTGGAAGATCGATTGCTCATGGCGATTGTGCCACAGTTCGTAAGTCCCTATGGGTCGCTTGGAGTCGCGGCGACCCTTGGGAGCCTTGGCGACACACTACTCTATCTCGTGAATGACGGAGTCATTGGGCCGGAACTCTGGAAGAGCGACGGCACGGAGATCGGCACCGTACCGGTCAAAGACATCCGTCCCGGACCCAAGGGATCGAGCCCGCGCGTCTTTACGACTGTTGGCGGGAAAACGTTCTTCCTTGCCAATGACGGTGTCAGCGGGGACGAACTTTGGTCAAGCGACGGCACCGAGGCAGGCACGGTACTCGTTAAGGATATCAGCGAGGGAATTTACTCCTCATTCCCAGGCCGACTCACCAGTTCCGGCGGCAGATTATTCTTCCGAGCCAACGATGGCGACAGCGGCCATGAACTTTGGACCAGCGACGGCACCGAGGCCGGAACCCGCTGGGTCAAGGACATTCGGCCTGGGAACTCATTCTCATCGTCCAATCCAGACGGCTTGGTAGATGTCAACGGAACTCTGTACTTCACTGCCGACGACGGCGTCAACGGCGAGGAGCTCTGGAAAAGCGATGGCACGGAGAGCGGCACCGTCCTGGTAAAAGACATCCGCCCGGGAAGCGACAGTTCGATACCTCTCGCCTTGACGAACGTCGGCGGCACTCTGTACTTCCGCGCCAATGACGGCGTTCACGGCGAGGAACTCTGGAAGAGCGATGGGACGGAGGCCGGAACCGTGCCCGTTAAGGACGTCCGCGCGGGAGTTGAAAGCTCGATACCGACTGAATTGGCGGATGTCGACGGAGTTCTTTATTTCGTCGCCGATGACGGCGTCAGTGGCGCCGAATTGTGGAAGAGCGACGGCACCGCGGCGGGAACCGTCCAGGTCAAGGACATCAACCCGGGGCCTGACCGGTCGCATCCTGGCTATCTGAGAAACGTCGACGGCATGCTATTCTGCATCGCCTATGACGGCGTTCACGGGTATGAGCTATGGAAAAGCGATGGAACAGCCGCCGGAACGGCGATGGTCAAAGATATCTATCCGGGAACGCTTTCGGGGTTCCCGCTGGCCTTAACGATCGTCAACGGCATACTCCTTTTCCGAGCCGACGACGGCGTCCATGGCGCGGAGTTGTGGAAGAGCGACGGCACAGCGACAGGCACCAGTTTGGTCATGGACATCAAGACCGGTAGCCGTCCCTCGGAACCTCGCTATTTGGTTAACGCTGCCGGCAGGTTGTTCTTCACCGCCGCTGATGACTTGCACCCTGTCGCGCTCTGGAAAGTGGAGTTCGAGGCCCTGCCCGGTGACACGGACTTCGATGACGATGTCGATGTCTTCGACCTGAACGCGGTCCGCAATCATTTTGGCGAGATTGGCGCAGGTATCCTGGGCGATACCGCGCCGTTTGATGGCAAGGTCGATGTTTCGGACCTGAACGCCGTGAGAAACAACTTCGGCGCCAAGCCACTTTCAGCATTGCCTATGAAGGATCGTGTTCCACTGAAATCCGCGAGAGATCGCCTCAGGGAATCCGTGCCCAAGGATGACAAGTCCACGTCCTATGTCGCTACGGTTGATCGAATCTATGAAGCCAGCGCAGCTTGGCTGCGCTGGAATGAAGTCGCCGGCATTTCCGGCCGGACGCAGGATGCCACGAGCACTCTCAACGCACGCGGGCGGCGCTTTAATCAAGTCGCAGCCTGTTGGACCACATTCGCTAACCCGCGAGAATTGCGATAGGCGTCGACCTGCCCGACATGCGGCGCATCCGGCCATCCTCGCCACCTTCTTCGCCCCGTTCGCGACGTTTTATTCGATCACCAGCTTCGAACTCGGCAACACGCTCGGCATGTTCCTCACCGTGGCGACCACCTACAGCTTCGCCACGCTGGCGATGCTGGTCCCCGCCCTCTTCGAATTCGACATCGCCACCGGCCGAACGACCGGCGGCGCGGCGGATTGATGCGGATGCGGCGTTGCCGCCCGCACTATCGCTGCTTCACCCGGCGCTTTTCGGCTCGCGATTCCTCTCCGGTCAACATGGCAAACACCGCGTCGCGAGCCGACTCTGCTCGATCGAAACGCTCATGACGCGGAGTGGCAGTCCGGGAGTACGGGGCGCCGCCGCCGAGATGATTGCGCACGGAGTTGAGATCCACGATGTTCACCACGCCATCGCCATTGGTATCGCCCAAGCCAGACCCGCCGAAGTGATTGCGGACGTTGTTGAGGTCCGCAATGTTCACGAGACCATCGAAGTTGGTGTCGCCCGTGGGCGGCATGATGCGGAATAGCTCATCGCCGTGCAGGTCGTCGCGCGCGCCAAAGTAGAGCGAACCTTGGAAGGCGACGAAATCATGCGGATAGGAACTGTTGTAGGGGAACTCGCGCGTGGCCAGATCCGCGACCATGAACGTGCCGGCCTCGGTGCCGTCGGAGCGCCAGAGTTCGCTGCCATGGATCTGATCATCCGCGCTGAAGAACAGTGTGCCGTTGACAGCGGTCAGATTGAGAATCTTCGCGCTGCGCGTTCCTGGCACAATATCGGCCACCATCACCGTCCCCTCGGGCGTGCCGTCCGTGCGCCACAGTTCTTCGCCATGCTCTTCGTCATACATGGTGAAGTAGAGCTTGCCGCCCGCTTCGGTGAACTGAGTTGGGTAGTCGCTCGAGCCATTGACGTGGAATTCGTGCAAGAGAACAGTGCCTTGTGCGGTGCCATCGGTCCTCCACCATTGCATGATCGATTGGCCGTTGCGCGCCGCCTCGACAGCGAACAGGAGCTTTCCGTCCATGATGTGGTACACCAGCGGCGTACTCGCTGCGGAGATGTTCTGAAACTCCTTGACGAGAACGGTGCCGAATGGCGGCTGTCGTGGCGGCGGCTCAGGCGTGCCATCGCTCGTCCAGAGTTGAAATTGGAATCCGCCCTGCGACGAGCCTCGGGCCGTAAAGAGCAATTGCTCGCCAATTCTGATCAATTCATAGTCGTATCGCGGCGGCCCTTCGTCTACGAATTCTTTCACCCGCTGAACGTGGCCGGAGAGAAGGTTGACGCCGATCAGGCGCGTCGTCGTGAATTCATCACCCGTGGGCGTCTGTGTTTGAAACTGCTCCAAATAGAATGCGTCGTCGCCTGCGGCCGCGAAGTCGATGATACTTGACGGATCTTGGCTGATCGTGGTCACAGTCCGGACGCCATCGGGAGTGCCGTCAGAAATGCGTAAGGCGAATTCGCTTGGGTCGAACGCGATGCTCGTCAAGTAGACCCAAAGCCCTTCGGCACGGTCCAAAGCTGGACGCAGCGGCAGCTCGTCATTGTTGCGGTTCAGCACATCGGCATGAGCCACGACCACCGGCGGTGAATCGCCGCTGATCGACTGGACCAAATAAAGCGTCTGATAGAGCAGCGTGTTATCTTCAATCGACAATGACTCGTCATACAAACGCGGCCAGTCGACGTAAGTTGCTCCTGTCGTGGACGTGCCGCCTTCCGTGCCATCGGATTTCCACAGCGAACCAGACGCCTGGAAGTAGAACTCGCCCTGAAACGACGCGACCGGGCCGGGATCAATCGCCTCGTATTGCACGCCACTCTCGGGGCCGGGCAAGATGTCCTTGAGCAGCGATAAATTGCCAGCAGCGTCAAGTGTCCAATATTCGCGACCATGCGCGGCATCGTCCACAGTCATGAACAACCGGCCGTTCGCCACGCCTCGCGGTTTAGGATTGGAACCAAAGCCGACAGGTCGCGGAAGCTGAATCTCGCGCGTACCAGCATCACTCCCGTCGCTGACCCACAGGCCGCGCGCACCCGCGGCATCGCCTGCGGTAAAAAACAACCGGCCGCCGACCTGGGTCAATAAATCAGGGCGGGAACCATCCGGCCCAGGGGCGATGTCTTTAACGATCGCCGATGTGTGATCATCGAAGTCGACTCGCCACAGTTCGCGTCCGGAGTCGTGCTGCAAGGCGGTGAAATACACACTGTCGGTGGTCTCATCGTAGAGCATTCCCTGGATCGCGTGCCGAGTTTGTTCGGGCGGAAGCAGGCCCAACTTTGCGACGATCGTTCCGCCACGCCAAACAATGATCTCAGAACTGTTGGTGGCTCCCGTGTTGGGATCATACTGAGGACCGAAAAGAGACGCGTAGATCGGTTGTCCGTAAGCGTCCAAGCTCCAATGATCCGCAGCCTCGGGGAGGCCAAATGTG
>JALHLM010000186.1:0-8368 GCA_022844585.1 Pirellulales bacterium
GCCACAACGTGGTTTTCAGTGAGGACTTCGCGCCATGGCACTGAAAACTGAACACTGAAAACTTCAAACTCAACTTTAGCGGTGAAAAATGAACTCGTCCCCTCGCGCTTTCGCCATTGCCGCGCACCCAGATGACATTGAATTCGTCATGGCTGGCACGCTCATGCGCCTTGGCGCTGCTGGCTACGAATTGCATTACCTGAACATCGCCAACGGCTGTTGCGGGTCAATGGAGACGGATCGTAAGACGACGGCGCGGATTCGCGCGGTTGAAGCTCAGCGGGCGGCGGAGTCAATCGGCGCGGTGTTTCATCCGAGTTTGGTGAACGATCTGGAGATCTTCTACGATCAAAGGACGTTGGAGCGACTGGCGGCCGTCGTGCGCGAGGTGGCGCCGACAATTGTCCTGACGCACGCGCCGGTCGATTACATGGAAGATCACACGAACGCCTGCCGTCTGGCGGTCTCGGCGGCGTTCGTGCGCGGGATGCCGAATTTTCCGACCGACCCGCCGACCCCGCACGTGGCGAACGAGGTGACCGTCTATCACGCCCAGCCACATGGCAATCACGATCCGCTCGGTAATCCCGTAACGCCGAGCTTGTTCGTCGATATCACCGAAGTGATCGAACGCAAAGCCGCGATGCTCGCGTGCCACGTAAGTCAAAAGGCCTGGCTCGACACGACGCAAGGGCTCGATTCCTACTTGCAGACGATGAAAGACCTCTCGGCGGAAGTCGGCCAGATGAGCCGGCGCTTCCAGTACGCCGAAGGCTGGCGGCGCCACTTGCATCTCGGCTTCTGCGCGCCGGACTCCGACCCGCTACGCGCGGCCCTCGCCCGAAACACTAGCCCGTAGCGCCAGCGAGGGAGAGTTGACGCTGCCTGCCGTTGGAGATCAAACTCTCCGTTGCGCTGCTTCAATGGCAACTGAGAGTTTCAACTCTAACGATACGCCGACGTCCGCGTCCCCTCGCTGGCGCTACGGGCTAGTGTCGGCGCGAATTCTCGCATTGCTCATCCGCCACGCCATTAGCACCGCGAACACGGCGAACATGCCGATCCCGAACCAGCGGATGGGGCCGGTTTCGAAGATCACCGTACCGTTGAAGACGATGAACGCGAAGAACGCGTGCAACGCGGCATGCAACCAACGCGGCCGATTAGCGTAGCGGGCGACGCCGATGCGCCACCATTCGATGGCGTCCACGATCCACAGGATTGTGAACAGATAGCTCACGTAGACGCCGTACCCGACTGCTGCGCCGACGACCGCCTCGGTGCGCCGCGCCGTGTGCTCAAACACCGCCGCGTGGCTCCAATGGTGGTAATAGTGAAACGCCACTAGGACGTGGATCACGTAGATCACGCACCCGGCGGACCAAAACGCCCGAGCGGTGCGTCGCCAGGAAGCGCGTCCGGCGGCCAACAGCTGCGCGGCGACAGAGAAGCCATACAAGGCGACGGCAATGCGGATCGTCCAGATCGTGAGTTGCTCGCCGAACGTCACAGGGGGAGGATGCCGAAAATGGGTCGTGGAACTCGTGAAATCGCGAGTCCAAGATAATCGGCCCCAGGTAGCGGGGACAAGCAACGACTCGGGCAGGCAGAAATCTGTCCTCCGGGCGGGTGGTCGGCGCTTCCGTTTTGAGGCGCTTTCAGCCTAGAATGGAAGCTTCCCCGCCCGGGGGCTGGCCTTTGCCTAGCCTCCCTAAAATTGCCAGTCCCAAGCTCGACCGCATGATTCAGACCGCTATGCGCCGCCTGGCCGCCGTGCTGCCTGTCCGAGGCACGTTGCTCCCGTTGACCGCCGTGGCCTGGATGGCAATGGTCGAGATCGCATCGGCCCAGCCGGCGAACGCCGCACCGGCCCCGAAGGATTACTACCTGCAATACATGCTGGTAGCGCTGTGCATCGCCTTGGGAATGTTGGCCGCGTTACGGCCGTCGCCGCGGCGCGACCCGGAAGGCGGGGCCGTCAGCTGGTTTAGTATTTCGGGCGGCGGCCACGGGGCTGAAGCCCCGGCCAAGCCAGGGGAACGGCGCAAAGCGCCTCATCGGGGAACCAAGCTGCTGATTATCAGCTTGGTTGGATTGCTGATCTGTCCGATTTTTTCGCTCATGGGCATGAGCATGTCGAAAGAGGACCTTGCAGCCATGAAGGCCTCTCGCATGGACCGCGCAGGCGAGCAACTGACCAATGTTTCGTTCTGGATTTCTGTCGCAGGCCTGGTGCTGTGGCTTGTCTCCGTGTTGATCGGAGCGCTGGTCGCGTTGCTGTAGTATGACGGCGGAGTTTCGGGACGGTCAATTATGCCCTGATGGCGCGGCCGACTACTCCGTCGGAATGCCGCTGTCCTCCGGCGTGGTAGCGTCCTCTTGCTGAGGAAACGCCTCCTCGAACGACGGCAATTCGCCTTGCGGTACGTCGGGGAACTCGTCCGGAACCGTGGTCTCCGGCTCGGTTTCTGTGGCTTCGGGAACGCCAGCGTCCGGCTCGAACGTGTCGTACGGCTGCTCCGGCATGGTCGTGTCCGACGGCGATTCCGTCTCCGGCACGGTTTCTTCCACCGGTTCTTGCGGCGGGGCGAGGCGCGGCGCTTGCCTTGGCTGCGCCGGCGTGGGCGCCAGGCGCGGTTCGTAGGTTTCGCCTTCGTAATAGGCGGCCTGGCTGGAGTATCCGCCGGAGCGGGCCGTAGTGCAGCAACCGGAACCGCATTCGCCGTTGCAAAGCGGCCCGCAGTTGTCGAACGGGGAGCAACACAGGGTGCAGCCGACGCTCGGCATCAGCAACAAGGCGCCAACGACGGTCCGTAGCCAAGCCATGAACATCACTCCCCAGTTGGAACTCACCTTCGACCTTGCGGCCTGTAGCGGTAAGATCGGCTGAAAGGATTGGCTAATCCGCATGTTTTTTTGCATCGCGAGCAGCGAAGATGGAGACGGTTCGCCCTGTCTACCTAACCGACGCCATCTCGCGCGCCGACAGTCGCTCTCCATCGCGTCGACTCCTCTGGACCATGCTGTTTTTGAGCTTGCTGGTCCGAATTCCTGGGGTAACGCGTCCCCTGGTCGGCAATTTCGCCACACGGAACGTCGTGCAAGCGATGGCGGCGCGCAATTGGGCCCGCGGGGAAGCGCCCTGGTGGCGACCGACGCTCGATTGCTTGGCTGACGGCCAGCCGGCGTGGCATTTGGTCGAAATTCCCTGTTCGGCGTACCTCTCGGCGGCAATGTGGAAGACGTTCGGCGGCTCGCTCGACGCCTGGGGCCGCGCCACGGCAATCGGCTGGAGCCTGCTGAGCGTGGCGCTGATCTACGACGTGGTCCGCCGTCGCGCGGGCGAAGTCGCCGCGGCAGCCGCGGCGTTCACGATGGCCGTCGCACCGATCAGCGTGATCTACGGACAGAGCTTTCTGCTCGAACCGTCGGTCGTGGCGCTGACGCTGGCCGCGTGGTGGGGAACGGAGCACTACGCGCGCTACGTTCAAACCAACACTAGCCCGACGCGCCAGCGAGGGGGCGAAGGCGACGAACGGAGTAAGAGCTTTACTCACGACACAACGTCCGCACCCCCTCGCTTGCGCGTCGGGCTAGTGTTGGGGGCGACGGTCGGTCTGCCGCTCGCGCTGTTGTGGTTGACGAAGGTCTACATGCTCGTCGTCGCCTTGCCACTAGCGTGGTTGATGTGGAGCGAATCGCCGCGAAGATCGTCGCGCGCCCTGCTCCCATTTGCCGCGACGTTGCTGATGGCCGCCCTGCCGACGCTTTGGTGGTGCTATCGCGTCTGGCAACTTGCTGGTCCCGGCGCGCCGAACGTGGACCGCGTGTACTATTCGCTGTTCGGGAGCGCCGCGGAGCATCGCTTTCCGCACGACTTGATCTTCGATCCGGCGTTCTATCTTCGCTTCGTGCGTGATCTCGGCACGGTGGTACTAACGCCGCTCGGCGCGATCGGCCTGATGTTCGGAGCGCAAAAGGTCGACTGGCGAAAATGGTGGCCGGTTGGCGTGGCGATGCTGCTGCTGGTGGTGGCGATGCCGCGCAAGTTTCATGAAATGAACTACTATCACCTGCTGTTCCTCCCGGCGTGGGCGGCCATGATCGGCCTGAGTTGGAAACATCTCAAGGCGTGCTATGCACCGTCACGTTGGCTGACAACGGCTGTCGTCGTCATCGCGTTGCTGTTTTCGGCGCGCTATAGTGTACGCCCTGCGTTTGTGACTCCGGCGGAAGATCGTTCGGTCGTTCAGGCGGCGACGGCGCTGCGGTCGCTGGCGGACACTGACGACAAAATCATCGCCTCGCATGGTACGACGCTCGATTTGTTGTACTACGCGGATCGGCGCGGCTGGGGGATGCCGATGACTGGCGACGATGTGGCCCAACGCATTGAAGGACGCCGTGCAGAAGGGGCGGAATGGTTGGTAATTGCTGGCGAGTCGAAGCTGAGCTTGGCGGAGCCGGCGGAGGGCGCGTTGCAAAAATATCCTGTCGCGGCGTCTGGCGACGGCTTTCGCGTCTATCGGCTTGAAGCTGCAGAGGCGGTGACGCGCGAAGAATCCGCCGCCAAGACCGCGATGCCCAAGGCGCCGGGCGCCAAGTAGCGCAGCGCTGTGAGCAGTCCCACGGCCGCCATGGCCGACGCCGGCGCAACGTCGGCGAAGAGCCAGACCAGCGCGGCGTCGCGCGTGCCGATCCCGCAAAACGACACCGGCAGCAAGCCGGCGAAGACGGCGATCGGCAATCGCGCCGCCGCGAGTTCCCACGGTACGACCACGCCGGCGGCCCGCATGAACAGTTCGATCTGCCACAGGTGCAGGCACCACAAGAGCAGCGAAGCGACGGCCAGTCTGAACATCAGCGCCGGCGCAAGTCGGGCATTACGGAGCGAGTTGGTCAGTCGCTCTGCAATTCCTCCGCCCGTGGCCGCAAAGCCCAGCAGCGCAACGCCGCTCATAAGTTGCTCGCCAGCGACGCCAAGCAGAATCAGCATGCACAGCGCCGCGACGTCGCCGATTTTTTCCGCCACCACCAATCCGCCAGCGGCCGCGCGTTGCTTGGCGTTCAAGTCCGGCAACAGCGCCGCCTTGGATAAATCGCCGAGCTTCGACGGCACAATCAAGTTCCAGGCTGCCGCGATCGCCGTATGGCGCAGCGCTTCGACGAAGCGTAGCGGAGCGATCGACGTGGCCAACGTTCGCCAGCGCCAGGCGCTGAGCAACGTCTGCGGAATAAACAGCGCGAGCGCCGCGGCGAAGTAACGCGGGTCAAGCGTGGCTAATACGCGTCCCACGGAGCGCCAATCCGCCGCGAAATAGAGCGCTGAGAGAAGCAAGCCAGCGGATAGCACTTTGGCGGACCGCGAGCGCCACCAGGATGGCATCATCATGCCGGTAACTCCCGCACGATGGTGACGCGACGAGCGCGATTCAACTCCGCGACGTACTCGGTTAAGTCCGTCCACGGCCGCAAGATGGAATCCTGGTAAACGCCCGAGGCGGCCGTGTAAGCGGCCTGGTGATCGACGCCAAACGCCATTCGCCAGACCTTTAACCGGGTATCTTGAAGTTCAATGCGGTCGGTGACCCTCAGCTTTGCGCTGTCCTGGTTAGGCAGCAACTCGATTGAGCGTGAGAATGTGATCGGCAATGCATCCTGCGCAGTGATGAGTCTGCGTTGCAACAGCTTCCGCACGAATTCTCTACACCAACGCCCTGCC
Organism: Pirellulales bacterium; assembly: GCA_022844585.1. Classification (GTDB taxonomy): domain Bacteria; phylum Planctomycetota; class Planctomycetia; order Pirellulales; family JALHLM01; genus JALHLM01. The sequence goes on from JALHLM010000186.1 coordinate 5,723, forward strand.
GTTAGCATGCCGAGATGGAGTACCGCTTGCTTGAGGGGCGTGACGGTTTCCCAGCGGCAGGCGTGCATCTTACATTCAACGCACAATTTCCAGCCTCCAATCTGTTCGTTTACATCAACGTGCCAAATGCGTCCGCTCAGAACGTGTTGATTGGCAACGCCTTGGCGACCGTCGACGAGCTCGATCACCAGCCCGCCGTCGGTGATCGGTGTTTCGTCCGCGGCGAAATGTTTGAAGACGCCGCCGCGGGCAGCAGAAACAATGGTGTGGGAAGCATCGCGGCGATCGACGAACAGGCCCGCGCCGTGAAAGGAGCGGCAGGCACACATATAGTTGCCGTTGCAAACCGCATGGTCGAAGTTACCGATACTAGCCCGACGCGCAAGCGAGGGGGAGGCGACGTTGCGTTGCGAGGAAACGTCTAACCGCTCTGCGATGTCTTCTCCCCCTCGCTTGCGCGTCGGGCTAGTGTTCATGGCCCGCGACTGCGACCAATGGTTGTACGCGGCGCAGAGGCTCACCAGGCGATGGGCGTACAATCGGTCGTCGTCGAAAAAGGCTTGTCGACCGGTTGCAAGCTGTTCCAAGCAGGCGTCCGCAAGATCGGCCGCAGGCGCAGATTCGCTAGCCAACAACTCGAAACCATGCGGGTAGCAATGATACGTTCCGCGGCTGCCATATTCGCCGCCGTAGCTGCCGTCGGGATGCAGGAACCAACGACAGAAGTCGACGGCACGCGATAGGGCCGGCGTGAGATCATCGCGACCTGTGAGTTGCCGATACTCCGCCAGGCAACCGATCGTCACCGACTGATAGCCGGGATCGGCCCCTTCGTACTCCGTGAACCAGCCCTCCGGATGTTGCCAGGCGAGCACTTGCTCCACCCGCGCGTCGGCCGCGGCGCGTAGCGCGCTGTCGCCGGTGATCTGCGAGACGTGCAGCAACGCCAATGCCGCGAGCGCATGGTGATTCGCCAGTCGGCCCGACTCCTGGTGCGCCGCGACCCAGCGCGCGCGCCGCGTAAGCCCTGCGAGCGATTCCGCGTCGTTCAATTCCAGCAGTCGATACGTTTTGGCCCCGGCCACGAGCGAGAACACCGCCGCGCCGAGCGCGCGTTCGTACGGATAGTAGTCGTCGCAGGAACCGTCCGCGTGCGCCGCGCGCGCCGAGTAGCGCAGCGCCGCGATTACCCATTCCCGCAGCGGTTCTTGACCGAACCAGCGGTTACCAGGGCAATCGGTCGCGTAGGCCCAAGCCAGCGGATAGACCGCTTCCTGATACATCTCGCTCGGAAACGCGGCCGTGCGGTAATGCCAGAACTGGCGATCGAAGCAGCCATACGTCGGTCGAAACGGATGGCGATCAAGACTTCCGATAATCCGCGGAATCTCCGCCAACACCGCCGCCGCATACCGCCCGCGCAGCGCAGCGTCGCGCGAACGCGTCGACATCGAATTCCGCTCAGCAATCTTAATCATCGTGGCTCCAATGCCGCTTCAACTACTAGCTACCGCCTCTGATGGGCCACAATCACTTCGGCGAGCAATCCCAGCATCGCGGTCATGAACCCCGCCGTGAGCACGACGATGTCGGATTCCTGCATCGAGCCCGTCGCCGCGAAGCTCCAGCAGCTCTTCGCCACGCCGAACGCCATCAACACGCCCGACGTCGGCAGAAACACCTTGAGCGGCCGAAAATAGAGGACAATCCGTAGCACCGTGCTCAAGTAGGCCAGCGTGTCTTTCAAGGGATGAAACTTGCTCTTGCCGATCCGCTTTCGATACGCGGTCGGGACATATTTCACGGCGTGATCGTTCGTCAAGAACGCCAGCGTCATCGTCGTGACGCAACTGAACCCGTTCGGTACGACCCAAAGCCAGGGGAGCATCGCTTCGCGTTTGAAGGCCTTGAGCCCCGTGTTCAAATCCGGAATGGCCACGCCGGTCAGATAGCATGCGAGTTGCCGGATCACCCACTTCGCCGGGCGGCGCAACCAGGGCATTGTGCCTTGTTCGCTGGTTCGCGCGCCGTTGACCTGGTCGTAGGCCGGGAAGAACTTCAGCATTTCGGGAATCGTCGCCGCCGGATAGGTCCCGTCGGCGTCGAGCATCACCACCACCTCTCCACGCGCCGCGCGGACGCCAACCTTCCGCGCCGCGCCGGCGCCGCGATTCTGCGGGCAGCGAATCACGCGCACTGCGCATTGCCAGCAGTCGGCGGCGAAGCGCTCGGCAAGCTCCGCCGTGCGGTCCGTCGATGCATCATCGACGACGAGAATCTCGTATGGGGATTCCCAACCGTCGAGGGCGCGGACGACTTCTTCCAGGACCGATTCGATCGCCAGTTCTTCGTTGTATGCCGGCAACAGCACCGTCAGCGCAAGTTGCTGGTCGATGGCGGCCGCTTGATGCGGGGCGGCCAGCAACTGGGTATGCCAACCATCCATGGTCGGTCGCTCCAGAATGAGAAACGGCGCATTCGCACGACATCATGGCGGCCTGCGCTCGGCAAGTTATAACCCCAGCCGGGAGAGGCGACCAAGAGCGAATGAGTTTGGGCGCATTGGCAATGCGCTCTTGCACTCTAGAGCCGGAAGCGTCAGCGCCCGGAGGGAACCGGTAACGACGCTGATGCCGGTTAGCTCCG
>JALHLM010000186.1:8378-10310 GCA_022844585.1 Pirellulales bacterium
TGACGCTTCCGGCTCTAAAGAACGCCACCACGACGACGTAGCCCGCCCAGCTTATCAGCTCGCCGCTTCAGCGACGGGACGTTCGACGTGGCCGGGACGCCGCCATTCGACGGTGAGCCGCGTCTCGAAGGCTTCCTCGAACAGATCCGCCCGACGTTGGGCGCCCCAGAGGTCGGCGTCCGGAAGCTGATCGGCGACGACCGTCATCGTGGTTTCGCCGTTCGCGGTGCGGACTTCGACGCCCTGCACTTGCTGGCTGTGACTCCGGTCGAGCCCGCCGGCGATGCGGAGAATCGCCGCCAGGCGGCAGACGCGGTCCTGATCGGTGGCACTGAGCTGGCGAAAGTTCTTGTGCTTTTTCTTCGGCGTCGACCCGCGGTGATACCGGGCGATATTGGCTACCAGTTGCAGTTCGTGCGGCTGAAAACCGGCCAGCCGGCTGTTGAGAATCAGGTGATAGCTGTGCTTGTGATGCTGGTCGTAGTTGATCAGGTAGCCCGCGTCCTGCAAACGCGCGGCGGCCTCCAGGAAGGGTCGGTCTTCCGGGTCCAAGGCGAATGGCTCGCAGAGTTGCGCAAAAATCTGTCCGGAGAGCCGCGCCACCTGTTTGCCATGTTCCAGGTCGGTGCCGCAGGCGGTGGCGAAGCGCTCGATCGCCGCTTCGCGATCATGTGGGTTCACGTCAGGCTTCCCGACGGCGGCGTCGAGCATGCTCAAGAGCAGCCCGTCGCGGACGCCCCGGTCGTGGACCTGCAAGCGATTGACCTTGAAATGGCGCATCAGCCGGTCGATCACGGCCAACCCCGGGACGATGATGTCCACGCGATCGGCGCTCAGGCCCGGCACCGTGCGGCGGTTCTTGAGCGGCATCTTGCGGAGGCGCTCCACCAGGTGCGTGATCTCGGCGCGGTTGATTTCATAGCCGCGGACCGGCAGCCCCACCTTTTTCTTTTGGGCCATGATCATTTCGGCGAGCGTTGTAAACGTCCCGCCGGAGCCGATTAAGAGATGCGGCTGAAACACCGGCTTTTCGGTGTGCTGCTTGAGCAGCTTGTCGATGCCGCGCGCGAGCTTGTCGAAGTTGTCTCCCCAGGTGCCGCCGACGTTGCCGTACAGCTCGGTCAGGCGCACCGCGCCGAGAGGCGTGGTGTAAATCGCTTCGATCAGTCCTCCCGAGGCCAAGACAATCTCCGTGCTGCCGCCACCGATGTCGGCCACGGCGACTTCTTTGCCTTTCAGGTCGAACGCCCGGGCGACGCTTGCGAACGCCAGGTGCGCTTCTTTTTGAGCGCTGATGCACTCCACCTTGAGGCCGACCTCGCGTTTCACCTGGCGGCGGAACGCAGCGCCGTCGGTCGCTTCGCGCACGGCGCAGGTGGCGATCACTCGAGTTTCGCGGACCTGGTAGCCCTCGGCGATCTGCTTCATCCGCCGCAGGGCTTCAATGGAGTGCTTCACCGCCTCGGGGTCGAGCTTGCCGGTGGAGCTGAGATGTGCGCCGAGTCGGGTAGATTCCTTCTCCTCGTCGAGGATCCGGTAGTTCCCGTCGCGCAGGGCCTCGGCGATGATCAGCCGCATGCTGTTGGTGCCGATATCAATCGCGGCGAGCCGATGCGAGAGCTCCGGCGACAGCAGATTCTGATGCAGTTCCATAAGTCGTGAAGCACGCTCCCCGGGGCCGTCGACGCGGTAGTTTACCACAAATCCGGGCCGCTCATTCCTGGGAACCGCGGAGGCGCGGAGACGCAGAGGGGAAGGAGAGGTTGAAGAGCGAGGCCGTTAATGTAAGTGGTCCGGTTGTAGGGAACCTGTCGAAAATCCTCCCCTCTCCGCGTCTCTGCGCCTCGGCGGTTCAATCGAAACAACCGCCCGCGTTTCGGTCCGCCCCTGCCACTTTTTTTATCTGGCTGGTAATCTAGATGGACCGCATTT
>JALHLM010000187.1 GCA_022844585.1 Pirellulales bacterium
CCGCGACGATTGGCTCCATTACAGGCTCAGCAGGAGGCGCAACCTGAGGCGGCGCCTTCGCTTCGGCTGGTTCATCCTTGGTCCCGCGACGAAAGCGATCGAGTAAGCCCATAGGGAGTTTGAAGTTTTCAGTGTTCAGTTTTCAGTGGGCCGGAAACAAGGTTTGTTTGAAGCATGACGTGTTCACCGCGACTGAAAACTGAACACTGAAAACTTCAAACTCCCCCGTTACTTTCCATGCCCGGCGAGGAAGCGATCCAGGATTCCATTCACGAATTGAGCCGAATGCTTGCTGCCGAAGCGCTTGGCGAGTTCGACCGCCTCGTTGATGGCCACGCGGTCGGGCGTATCGGCGAAGAGGATTTCGTAGGCCCCCAGACGTAATACATTGCGGTCAGTCGCCGCCATCCGGGCGATTGTCCAATTCTCAGCCGTCTTGCCCAGAAGTTCGTCCAGTTCGCCGCGGTTGCGACGCACGCCCGAAACCAGCGAGCGCGCAAGCTCCACTAACTCCGGGGCCTTGAGCCGCCGAACCAAAAACGCATCGGTGTCCGCTGGATTATGGCCCGGGTTCAAGTCGTCCTGAAACAGCACTTGCAGGGCGACTTCCCGAGCTCGACTACGACGTGACATGAACGCCGATCAAACGCACGAATGAACTGGCCAACGGGGCCACGGCCCGCCGATCCCCACCGACATTATAGCAGCGACCATTACGATCGCGGGGGGGCGGCGCGATGGGCAAGTTGGTCGAGCAACTGGGCCATGCGGAGCGCCGCTTCGGCGCATTCGACCCCCTTATTGCCGACATTTCCGCCGGCCCGGTGGATGGCCTGCTCCAGATTGTTGCAGGTCAGCACGCCAAAAATGACCGGTACGCCGGTTTCCAGGCTCAATTCGCTGATCGCCAGGCTCACGGCCCGATTGATGTGCTCGTCGTGCGTGGTTTCGCCACGGATCACCGCCCCCAGGCAGAGCACGGCCCGATACCGCCCGCTACGGACGAGGGCCGCGGCGGCAACCGGAATCTCAAACGCCCCCGGCACCCAAGTGACGTCGATCAGATCGTCCGGCACGCCGTGGGAGATCAGCGACTCCAACGCGCCGCTTAACAGTCGCGAGGTGATCGACTCGTTATAGCGCGCGACGACGATCGCATAACGACCGGGAGCGGCGGCGAGTTGTCCTTCGAACGTGTGGGGCATGAAATGAACTCAAGGACGGACGACGGCCAGACCTGGTAGGTCCGCAAAATGCGCATCAAGCGTGACGATGGGAATCTGCTCCGCTATGCAGATCGCGGCGATCCAGAGGTCGTCCCGCGGGATCGGTCGACCGAGCGATATCAAGTGCAGTTTTAGCTCAGCCCACGCTCTAGCTCCGCCTTCGTCTAGGTACAAGATTTCGCATCGCTGTACAAATTGTTCCAGTTTTTGCAGGTTCTCGGCAACCTTGTTCGATCGCAGTATTCCATGACGTAGCTCGGCTAGGACAACAACCGGTACGCATAATTGATGGTAGCCCCGCGTAAAATGACGGAACTCAGCTTCCCGATTAATGATGGGAACCGCGACGTTCGTATCGATGGCAAGGCGGTCGTATTTCATCGGAGTTCTCGGCCAATCAATCCCAGTCCGCTGGATCAATTCGACGTCCTTCTTCGACGATGCGCAGAATCAGCGCGGCGTCCTCGTCACTCATCGGCGGCAACTCGTCCAAGGCCGCAAACAATGCCTCCGGATCGCCGCGACGCGGCGATACGGGCGTCACAATAACTTCGGTGCCGTCTGGCAGCGCGCCGGTCGTGCTGTTCAGCACTACAGTATGCCCGTGCACGACGCCGCGGATTTCTGCTGCTGGCATGGTAATTCTCCCTTACGTCTTCATATTCATACTCATCAAAAACTCCGCATTGCTCTTCGTCTTCGACAACCGCGTGGTCAGCAGTTCCATCGCGTCCGCCGGGCTCATGTCGTTGAGCACGCGGCGGAGGATGCAGGTGCGGCGGTATTCGTCCGGGTCGAGCAGCATTTCCTCGCGGCGGGTGCCGGAGCGGTTGATGTCGATCGCCGGCCAAATGCGCTTGTCCACCAGCTTGCGATCCAGCACGATTTCCAGGTTGCCGGTCCCTTTGAACTCTTCGAAGATCACTTCGTCCATCCGGCTGCCCGTGTCGACGAGCGCCGTGGCCAGGATAGTCAACGAGCCTCCCTCTTCCACGCGCCGTGCGGCGCCGAAGAAACGCTTCGGCTTCTGCAGGGCGTTGGCGTCTACGCCGCCGGAGAGAATCTTGCCCGAGTTCGGGCATTCGGAGTTGAACGCCCGGGCGAGCCGGGTGATCGAGTCGAGGAAAATCACCACGTCGTGGCCGTATTCGACCATCCGCTTGGCTTTTTCGCTGACCATTTCGGCGACCTGGATGTGCCGCGCCGCTGGCTCGTCGAACGTAGAGCTGATCACCTCGCAATTCGCGCATTTCACGTTGCGCTCCATGTCGGTGACTTCTTCCGGGCGCTCGTCGATCAAAAGCATGATCACGTAACACTCCGGGTGATTACGCAATACGCTCTTGGCCATTTTCTGCAACAGGATCGTCTTGCCGGCCCGCGGCGGGCTGACGATCAGGCCGCGCTGGCCGAAGCCGATCGGCACGATCATGTCGACCACCCGCATGCTGACTTCGTCCGCTTCGGCTTCGAGAACAATGCGCTTGTCCGGATGGATCGGCGTCAGGTCGTCGAAGAAAATCCGCTCCGAAACGACGTTCGGGTCCTGGTAGTTGATGGCCTCGACGCGCAGCAGCGCGAAGTAGCGCTCGTTTTCTTTTGGTGGGCGGATTTGCCCGGAAACCGTCGTGCCGGTCCGCAGGCCGAAGCGGCGAATCTGGCTCGGCGAGACGTAAATGTCGTCCGGGCAGGAAAGGTAGTGATAGTCCGGGCTGCGGAGGAACCCGAAGCCGTCGGGCAGGACTTCCAGCGTTCCCTCGCCGAACATCAGCCCGTTGAGCTTGACCCGCTCTTTCAGGATCTTGAAGATCAGATCCTGTTTCTTGATGCCCGTGTAGTCGTTGAGATTCTCGGTGCGTGCCAGTTCGATCAACTGGGGCATGCTCATCCGCTGCAGTTCGGCAATGTGAATATCGCCCTGCTTAACCTGCTCGTAATGGGCGTCGGTTTCCCGATCGTAGCCCTCTTCGGCGAGCTCTTCGGCCAGCGACAGCGGCTCGCGCTCGTCGTCGTACTCGTTGTGCTCGCGATCCCCTGCCGGCGACGAGGAGGCCGGCGGCGCACCATTCTGACGGCGCCCGCGCGTCAACTTGTTAGCGGATTTAGCTTCGGTGCTCTTCATGTCCGACATGACTGCGCAAGCTCCTCTGGGGGCGTTCTGTGCAAGCGCAAGTTAAGCGCTCGCGGGCGGGGTGTGCGTGAAAAAGCTAAGTGGGTTGGGTATGGAAAGGCGACGCCGTGTGGGGGGCGCGATGCGCAGTGCTGGCGACGTTTTGCCGGAGAGGCGTCGCTGGCTGGGATGAGGCGCAAAACCTATTGCCGCCGTGGCCCAACCGGCGCTGGGGCGCAGGGCCAAGACGGCTCTGACATGCGGAAACTACTCGCTGAAAGGCGACTCGGGAGGGATTTCACTGCCAGGCGGAGAACTGACCAAGAAACGCCAGAATCGCTCCACCTGTGATTGAGTATACTCCGCCGTAGCAGAGTTATCTATCACTTGGTCGGCAAATCCGCGCTTGGTCTCCAACGATTCCTGCGCTGCCTCGCGCGCACGAAACTCGGACTCCGTCCAGCCCCGTGCCAACGCCCGCGCCAAGCGGACCTCGTCCGGAGCTTCGACAAACAAGACAAAATCGCAAACTCTGTTCCAACCGGCCCGGAGCATGACCGCCGCGTCCAAAACCGCGATCGTCGCGCCGGACTCAGCCCAGGCTTCGGCCTGGGATTCCAACCGATCCGCAATGCGCGGATGCGTCAGACGCTCCAGGAATGCCAGATTCTCTTTGTGTTCGGGTTGTGGACCAAATACTTGGTCGGCGAGCGCCTGGCGATCGACTTCGCCTGCATCATCCAACACGGCGTCGCCAAACTGGTTTCGTAGCGCGTCCTTAATCTCCGGCTCATGCAGCGTCTCATGCCCGGCCCGGTCGGCGTCCAAAACACCCGCTCCCAGGGCGCGAAACTGCTCGGCGACGAGGCTTTTTCCACTCGCCACGCCCCCCAGCAGCCCAATGATACGCAACGAGCCCAGCAAAGGCTCACTCCACGGCAGTAAGTTTTTCGCAGAAAATCGTAAACTCTTGCGCGTGAACACCAACCCGAAGCGCCAGCGAGGCGGAGGCGACTCTTTGTCTCAGCGCAGCATCGCGCTGAAAGCCGACGTCCACTCCCCCTCGCTGGCGCTTCTGGTTAGTGTTCATGCTAAACACAAACCCTCGCGTCTTGCCTTCCGCCCTCCCTCCAACTCTCTCCTAACTCCGCGTCTCAGCGCCTCCGCGGTGAAAAACGGAATTCAGCTCGCCGCTTCCACCGCCGCCCAGTTAGCGCCGATTTTGACATCGATCTTCACCGGCACCGACAGCGCAATGCCCGACGCCATCTCCTCGGAGACGAGTTTGCCCAATACGCCAAGCTCGGCTTCAGGCGCCTCGAATACCAGTTCGTCGTGGATTTGCAGCAACATCCGGGCCGCGAGCCGTTCCGATTTCATCCGGCGGTAGATGGCGACCATCGCGCGCTTGATCAAATCGGCGGCAGAGCCCTGGATGACCGTATTGATCGCAGTCCGTTCCGGTAGATTGCGTTGCCGGCCGGCGTCGGAGCGTACGCCTTGGATGGCGCGCCGACGTCCCAGGATCGTTTTAACATAGCCAGTCGCCCGGCATTCCGCCAGCGTTTGCGCCATGAACGATTCCACGCCAGGGTACCGGGCGAAATACTCATCAATGAACTTGGCCGCCGCCGCCTGGTCGATGCCCAATTGTTTGGCAAGTCCGAAGGGACTTTGCCCATAGACGATGCCGAAATTCACGGCCTTGGCGGCCCGCCGCATCTCCTTGGTCACCTCCCCGAGGGAGACGCCATACACCTGGCTGGCGACCAGCGTATGAATGTCCTCGTCCTGAGCAAACGCCGCGCAAAGCGTTTCGTCGCGGGAAAAATGGGCCAGCACGCGCAGCTCAATTTGCGAATAGTCGGCGGCAAGCAATTTCCAACCAGGCTCGCCGGGCAGAAACGCCGCGCGGATTTCGCGGCCGGTTTCGGTGCGAATGGGAATGTTTTGCAGATTCGGATCGCTGGAACTCAGCCGTCCGGTCGCGGCCACTGCCTGATGGAAACCGGCGTGGACACGTCCCGTGCGTGGATTGACCAGCGCCGGCAACGCATCAACGTATGTACCTTTGAGCTTGGCGAATTGCCGGTATTCGAGAATCTTCGCCGGCAATGGATGCTGTGACGCGAGCTCTTCCAAGACTTCCGCGTCCGTGCTGGGACCGGTCTTGGTCTTTTTCAGCACCGGCAGTTTTTGCTCGTCGAACAACACTTGCTGCAGTTGCTTGGGCGAGGCAATGTTGAACTCGTGTCCCGCAAGCTCGTACACCTCGCGCTCCAACTCCACGATCCGCACGCCATACTTTTCGCTGAGCCGTTGCAGGTGGGCGACATCAACCTTGATGCCGTTCGATTCCAACTCCGCCAGCACCTCGATCAGCGGCACTTCGAGCGTGTCGAACAGCTCCATCAAGTTCGCTTCGAGTAGTTGTTTTTCCAAGATCGGCCACAACCGCAACGGCACGTCGGCGTCTTCCGCCGCGTATTGCCCAACGGCCGCGACCGGCGCCTCGTCCATCCGTTTCTGGTTCTTGCCGGTGCCGATCAACTCGGTAATTTTGATATTAGTGTGATGGAGATAACGCTCGGCCAGTTCGTCGAGGTTATGAATGCGCTCTCCGGCGTCGAGCAAGTAGCTCGCCACCATCGTGTCCGCGGCTACGCCGCGCAGTTCCGCGCCAACCGTGCGGAGCGCGACAATGTCGTACTTGAGATTCTGCCCCAGCTTCTTGATGGCCTTGTTCTCCAATACCGGCCGCAGTGTTTCGAGCGCCACGCTCGGCTCGATCACGCGGTCCCCCGCCGGCCCGCGCACGGGCACGTAATAGGCTTTGCCCGGCTCCCACGCAAACGAAAAGCCCACGAGTTCCGCATGCGCCGGATTGACATGCGTCGTTTCGGTGTCGAATGAAAGGAGCGTCTGCTGCGACATCGCGGCCACCAATTCCTGCAACGCTGGCAACGTATCGACAACCAGGTACTCGGCATTCCAGCCCGATTCCTGCGGCGCGACGGCCGGCGCGTCGGTCGCGTCGAGAGGCACGTCCTGACCCAGTTTGGCAGCCAGCGCTTTCACCTGTTCGCCGAAGCGATGGAAGCCGTACTCGCCGAACAGCTTCAGCAGATTCGCGGGCGTGAATCCGCCCGCACGTCCGGCGTTCCAATCGACGTCGAGCGGCATCTGCTGATCGAGCCGCGCGAGTTGCTGGCTGAGAAACGCCTGGTCGCGATGATCGGCCAACGTCTGCTTGCGTTTCGCCGCGGTGATTTCGTCCAAGTGCTCGTAGACGCCTTCCAGCGTGTTGTATTTGTTGAGCAGTTCGCACGCCGCCTTGGGGCCGATCTGCGGGACGCCGGGCACGTTGTCGACGGAATCGCCGACCATGGCCTGAAAATCGACGACCTGGTCCGGTCGCACGCCCCAATCGGCCTGCAACTCCGCTGCGCCGTACACCTGATCCTTGCGGACGTTGAGCACCTTCACGCGGTCGGTGATCAACTGCCGGCAATCCTTGTCGCCGGTCACCAGGTAGCCTTCCCAACCGCGCTCGTCGGTCAACCGGGCGAGCGTCGCCAGAATGTCGTCGGCCTCAAAGCCGGGCGATTCCAGAATCGGAATGTGCAACGCCTCGACGACGCGGCGAATCTTCGGAAACTGCGGCACCAACTCATCCGGCATCTCCGTGCGTTGTCCCTTGTAGTTCTCATACATCGCATGCCGAAACGTCGGCCCCGACATATCAAACGCACAAAACAAATACGTCGGCTGCTTCCTCTCCAGCAAGAACAACAGATCGCGCGTAAACCCATACACGGCATTGACCGGCTCCCCGGCCGGACTGGTCATCTCGGGAATGGCGTGGAAGACCTGAAAGATCAGGCTATTAGCGTCGATGACGTAGACGGTGGGAACGCGCGGCAGAGTTTCCACAGGATCAATTGTATTAAACACCTCGGGTGCGACTTTTTCGCTCCGCAACGATTCGATCTGACTCTCTCTGTCGAAGAGTGTGAATTGCTTAGGTTTACCTGACATGAATGCAACTCAAATGAAAGTGCCGTACTTGAAGTCGTGGTGAAGAGTAGTCTATCATCTCGCTTTACGCGGGAATTGCCAGGCTGATGCTCCAGAACCGCCCGATTCACCTTACCACTAGCCGATTCATTCCGCGGGACATACGCAATGGCAGGAGAGGGCTTTGCCGTCCACTTCGTGTTTGGAATCTTTCGGCGCCTCGATCGCAAGTTCATCCAGGCGTTGCAGGCCCAATACTCGATAGCCGACCTGGAGCGGCGACTTGGCGATTCGCGGCAAAAGCGGGCGATTCGAGCACTCTTTGGGCTATTCCTGTTTTTCGGGATGACCGCGCTACTCATCTACGGCGGTTACCGGCTCGCCGTGGCGTACGCGCAACGCGACCCCGACATGCGAGTGTTTTTTGGCTTCACGCCGCAGCTTTTGGGCGGCGGGTTGCTCGGTTTCACTGCCGCGCTATTTGCGGCGCTGTTACTGGAGTTCGTATCAACGAGACTGGTGTACGGCGACCGTTCGCATGAGTACATCGTCTTGGAGTGCCTTCGATACGGATTCAACATCTACCGAAGGACGCTGCAGTTGATGGTTGTGCTTGGGGCGCCCATGTTGATTCTTGCGTTGCTTTCACTCGATACCTATACGTTCGCAACTTCCAACGCCGTCGTTTTGAATCCGTATTGGGGAATCGGTGAGACCCGTTATCCTTTTTCGCAAATCCAATCGCTGGAGGAGCGATCGCTGATCGCGAATACGAAGCACGGACCCAAGCGCCAGGTATATCACGAGATTGACTTTCGGGACGGGCACGTATGGCAGAGTCACTCCGGCGGCGGTGACGTTGCTCCTCGAACTCAGTGGGAAGGCCGCGATTTGGTCGATTTTCTGTCCAAGCAAACCGGCCTGCCCATCGTCAAGGCGCCGATGGACCCCTAGCCGCCGCGCCTTCTGTCGCCGAGGTCTGTGGCCTCGGGGTCGTTAGTCGTGGCGATCTTGAACCACGAAAGGCACGAATAACACGAACAGGAATTCGGAACAATTGAAACGCGCGTTGGCAAGCAAATCTCGCCCCAGAACCGTTCGTGCCTTTCGTGCTTTTCGTGGTTAGCAAATCTGCAATGGATTGGCGCATACGACAGCGCGACGTCCTCGCCGGACGGCCTCACAGAGACCGGCTACAGAAGAACGCAGGTAGGAGAATCCCCGGTGACTACGTTGGCGTGGCCGCTGGTTTGGGTCGCGAACAAACATCCGACCCCGTGATCCCCACGCGCATCATCGCCAGCAGGCCGCGCAATTCGCCGAGTTGTTCGGCCGACATCTCCGCGGTCGCCCGCGCACGGATTCTTTGCGCGCAGGCCACCATTTGTTCCCAGACCGGGCGGACTTGTTCCGTGGGGCGGATCAGGTTTTTGCGGCGGTCCGTGTCGCTTTGCACGCGGTGAATCCAGCCGTCGCGCTCCATGCGGTCGAGCACGCCGACCAGCGTCGGGGCCTCGATGCCCATGCGATCGGCCAATTCGGTTTGGGAAACGTCTCCCTCGTGCGAGAGCCAGACCAGCACTTCCCATTGACGAAACGTGATCCCGCACGCGGCCAGTTCGGTGTTCATCGCCCGGGCCATCTCATGCGCCGTTGCGAACACCCAGTAGGCGACGCTGTTTTCGAAATCGTATTGCAGCACGCCGTTCCACCTCCCCCTTGGTAAATGCCCCGCGGCCGTGCGGACGCATTCTAGAGCCGGCGGCGCGCCGTCGCAACAAAATGAGTGGTGCGTTTTCCTCCAACAACGCTAGGCCCAGGGGAGGCCAACATCGACTTGGACGATCAAAGAGACTTTGCGGGCCTCCCCTGGGGTTCGACTACGACGTGGTGACAGACCCAGGGGAGGCCTCCGTTGACTGTTCTGTATTCGCAGCTTTTGAGGGCCTCCCCTGGGCTTATTGGATCGTGCGCTTTACAGCTATAATGTGGACGTGCGTTAACGGCGAGTACATCCATGGACCATGAATCCGAAGGCGGGCAGTTCACCACGCGCGGGATTTTCTCGCTGGTGACAGGCTGCGCGGTGGTGGCCGCCATTTTGCGGTTTACGACCACCTCGGTTTCGTCGTTTGTCGCCGGGTTCGCCGTGGGGCTGATGTTCGCCGTGATTTTCGTCGTCGCCGGCACCGCGTATGACGCCGTGGAACGCCGCGCGCAGGTTCGCTGGGCCCGCGCGCGGGAAAAAGAACCGCTCGGCGCTGATACCACGGCGCAGACGGCATGAGCATCAACGGAACCTTCCCGCGGTTTCGCCCGCATCCGCTCGCGCCGGGCGGCGATTTACAAACGATCGCCGCCGTCTACTTGCCGCAAGGCGGACACGTGTACCGCGCGAAGCAGCATCGCCTCGCGCTCGACGACGGCGATCAACTCGTGCTGCACGACGATTGCCCGCAGAGTTGGAATGCCGGTGATCGCGCCGCGCTATTGATGCACGGGCTCGCCGGCTGCCATCAAAGCGGTTACATGGTTCGCATCTCGTCGAAGCTCGCGGCCCGCGGCGTACGCGTGTTTCGTTTAGACTTGCGCGGCTGTGGCGCTGGTTTCGGACTCGCCCGCTGGCCGTACCACAGCGGGCGGATCGAAGACGCCGTCGCGGCGCTGCGGTTCATCGAACAACTCTGTCCCGGCGCGCCCGTGTCGCTGGTCGGCTTTTCCTTGTCCGGCAACATCGCGCTAAAACTCTGCGGAGAACTCGGCGAGACCGCGTGCGCAGGCTTGAGCGATTGCCTGGCGATCTGCCCACCGATTGATTTGCGGGCCTGCTCAGCGCGACTCGGGGCGCGGCGCAATCGACTCTACGATCGCCATTTC
>JALHLM010000188.1 GCA_022844585.1 Pirellulales bacterium
CCCAAAGGATCAAACTCTGAGCGACGCCGGAACAAAGCTCAGTCAACCGCGCCATTGAGAATTTCGTCTCGGTCGTATATGCAACGTCCTCTCCCCCTCGCTGGCGCTACGGGCTAGTGTTGTGAGGACATCGCGGGCGCCTCCAGTTTTTTTTCTTTGGCCGTTTCCGATGGGGAAACGGAACATTGCTTAGGGAATGTCGGCGCCCTGCGCTGGCGTTGTTTCCCAGGCCGTTTCATGAAACGTTAACGCGGCGCGGCTTGTGACGGCATTTTTCAAGTCGTATCATCTATCCCATGAAACCTTCGTCCGACTCCGGCGCGCGCGGTTCCGAAACACACTATCGGGCCGATTCCGCCGCCGCTGGGCGCGGGGCCAGTCCGGAAGACGCGGCGGCACAGGCGCTTCTGGAGCTGGTGCTGCAGCAAACCATGGCGGCCTATGCGGAGACGCAGCATGCGCCGGAATCGGTCCGGGACGCCTTGCGGTCGGTCGCCTCACGGTTTCACGGCGAGTTGCTGTCGTTCGAGCCTTGCCTGGTCGCCTTGGTCGAGGCGGTGATTCGCGAGCCGTTCGCCGGCTGGGTTCCGCAGGGTCCGCCCTGGGAGGCACTCTGCCGGCGGGTCGCCCAAACGATGTACGACGATCCAACGGCCCGCGCGCGGCTGGAATCCCTCTGGCGTCAGCTCCAGGAGCAAGGACCATGAAGGAATCCGATCCCGCGACGATGGATCGCATGACGTCCTGCCAGGGCCTCGTAAAAACGATTGCCTGGAAGATTCACTGCAAGTTGCCGCCCAACGTCGATCTGGACGACCTGATCGGTTACGGTCAGGTCGGCCTCGCCGAAGCAGCGAGGGGATTCGACGAAACCCGCGGCGGCCAATTCACGACTTACGCGTATTACCGCATCCGCGGCGCCATTCTCGATGGCTTGGAGCGGATGAAATGGTTCAACAAGATCGACTTCCACAGCGGCAAATACGAGCAGATGGCGGACTCGGTGCTGGAACCGGAGTCGCAGGCCGCACAAGCCAATGCGGAGCACGCGGGCGAATCGTTTGACGCTCAGGTGAATTGGTTCTCCGAGACCAGCTCGATGCTGGCCATCGCGTACCTCATGTCGGACCGCGGCGGCCGGGACGATGAGCGGAACCAAGAGATCGAGGATGCCGCGGCGGTTTGTCCTGGCGCGGTCATTGCCAAGCGGGAATTGATCGAGCGTCTGCACACGTTGATCGACGGCTTGCCGCAAAACATGGCGAAGCTGATTCGCGCCAGCTACTTCGGCGGACTGACCCTGACCGAGGCGGGCAAGTCGATCGGCGTCAGCAAATCCCGGGCGAGCCGGTTGCATGCTGAGGCCCTGGAACAACTTGCCCGATCCTTGCGACGGGCGCAACTTGTTGACTGATCATGAGATAAGTACGAACGTAGACCGCGTGGTAGAGTTGTCGGGCGCTCCCTGGGCGTAACAACGACCCGCGAACTACGCTGAGCCAAATACGATGGATATCGATCTGGAAGCCGTCGCACAACCGATTTCGCCGGACCAACCGGCAGGGCCGGATCTGCGCGCGGACGAATCCCGCAACAATATTTACTTTCGCCTGCGCGACGTCTGGGACGTCGCCCGCCGCAAAGAGCGCGAGGCGTTGAACTCCGATCCAGGCCAAGGCGATCAAGGGTCGAGCGCGCAAACCGAGAGTATCACGGCCTGGCGTTCGGTGAATTCGCTCGCCGCTCAGCTCGTGAGCGGCCATGCAAAAGACCTGGAGGCCGCCGCGTTTTTGATCCAGTCCTCGTTGCGCATCGAAGGGACGCGCGGCCTGGGCGTCGCCTTGACCGTCGCGCGCATCCTGGTCGAGAACTTTTGGAATGACCTCTATCCGCAAATCGGCGAGGAAGGACTCTCCTCGCGGTTGCGGCCGATTGAATCACTGAGTACCGCACCGTCGCTGGTGATTGAGCCGCTCCGCCGCAAGGCCGTGGCGAATAGCGCCGGGCAGGGGGAATTCACGTTCTCGCAGTATCTGTCCGCCGCGTCGGGCCGGGGCTCGCCCAGCATGCCCGACCTGGAACGGGCGGCCCAGGAAACCGACACCGGCTTCTACGTCGGCCTGTTCGAGGAATTGAGCATCTGCCAGCGCGAGTTGGCGACGCTCTCCAAGCAACTGGACGAGAAGTGCGGCGTCGATGAATCGGGAACGCCGCAAGGGCCGTCCCTGGGCGACCTGAAAAAGGCGCTCGACGAATATGCGGCCGCAGTGCAGCACCTGTCGAAGGGGCGGGTCGGCCAGGCGGTCGAAGCCGCCGAAGTCGAGGCGGCTGCAGCCGGGGGGGACGGGGCCCCCAGCGCTGGCGTGAGCGTTCCGGGGCGGTTAGAATCGCGGAGCGATGCGCTGCGGATGCTGGTGAAGGTGGCCGAGTTCTTCGAACGGCAGGATCCGCACACATTGCTCGGCGCTCAGGTGCGCAAAGTCGTCAAATTGGCGAATATGTCGCCCGCGGAGTACTACAGCGAGCTGCTGGAGGACAATAACGCGCGGATGCAATTGTTCAAGCTGGTGGGGATCGATCCGCCGCGCGATGATCGTTGAATTACGAATTTCCGCCGCGAGCCGCGGGCGCGACGAGCGCTCGGGACGGGCGACACTTGAAAGAGAACCGGTGTGAGCCATGGCCGAATCGCAACAACATAAGCTGGACCGAGTGCGCAAGCCGCGGGTGCAGATCACCTACGACGTCGAGACGAACGGCTCGATGGTGAAGACGGAGCTGCCGTTCATCGTTGGCGTGCTCGGCGACTTCGCGGGGGACAACAAGAATCAAAAGCCGCTGGAACAGCGGAAGTTCACCAATATCGACCGCGACAACTTCAACGACATCATGGCGCGGATCGCGCCAGAGTTGAACCTGCGGGTGGAAAACACGCTCGCCGGCGACGGTTCGGAACTGGCCGTGCAACTGGCGTTCAAGTCGCTGGACGACTTCGAACCGGGCAAGCTGGTCGAGCAGGTCGAACCGCTCAAGAAACTGATGGAGATGCGGAACAAGCTCCGCGACCTGAAGAGCACGGTCGACCGCTCGGCGAATCTCGAAAAGATTCTCGAAGAAGTCATGAGCAATACCGAAAAGGCGAAAAGCGTGGCGGGCGAGTTGGGCGCGAAGACCGGAACAGGGGGTGACGCATGAGCGCAGGGGAAACCAAACCAGCCGCCGCGGCGGACGCGACCACCACGGAAGCGGGAGGGCTGCTCGACAAGATCTTGGAGAGCATGCCCAAGACCGTGAAGCAGGAAAAGCGCGTCGACATGATCAACGCGCTGATCGGCCAGATCATGGACGAGCAACTCACGTACGACAAGAACGTGATGCGCTCGATCGATCAGCGGATGGACCAGATCGACGCGGCGATCTCGAAGCAACTCGCCGCGATCATGCACAGCCCGTCGTTCCAAAAGATGGAAGGCTCGTGGCGCGGCTTACATCACCTGGTGGATCGCTCCGAAACGGGCGAATTCCTCAAACTCCGCGTGCTGAATTGCTCCAAGCGGGAGCTGTTCAAAGATTTGGATCGCGCCGTCGAGTTCGACCAGAGCCAGTTGTTCAAGAAGATCTACGAAACTGAATATGGCATCCTCGGCGGTCAACCGTACGGGGCGATGATCGGCGACTACGAATTCACCAATCATCCGGAAGACGTTGATCTGCTCACGAAGGTCTCCGGCGTGGCCGCTTCGGCGTTCTGCCCGTTCATCTCGGCCGCCGCGCCGCAGTTGATGGGCTTCGAGAGCTACACGGAATTGTCGCGCCCGCGCGACCTGACCAAGATCTTCGATTCCATCGAATACACGAAATGGAAATCGTTCCGGGAATCGGAAGATTCGCGGTTCTGCGTGTTGACGATGCCGCGGGTGTTGTCGCGTCTGCCGTACGGGGCCGCAACCAAGCCCGTCGAAGAATTCAAGTATGAAGAGTGCGAAAGCGACGAGCGCGGCCGCCACCTGCCGTTGCCGCACGAACACTACGCCTGGATGAACGCCGCCTACGTGATGGGCGCTCGTCTGACGGACGCGTTCGCGCGACACGCCTGGTGTACGGCCATCCGCGGCGTGGAAAACGGCGGCAAGGTCGAAGGCCTGCCGGCGCATATCTTCACCAGCGACGACGGCGACCCGGATCTCAAGTGCCCGACGGAGATCGGCATCACCGATCGCCGCGAAAAGGAATTGAGCGACCTGGGCTTCCTGCCGTTGTGCCACTACAAGAACCGCGATTTCTCGGTGTTCATTGGTGGGCAGACCTGCCAGCGTCCCAAGAAGTACGTCGATCCGTCCGCTTCGGCGAACGCCGAAATCTCGGCACGGCTCCCGTACATCATGGCGGCTTCGCGGATCGCCCATTACCTGAAGGTCATCGCCCGCGACAAGATCGGCGGCTTCCTGGAAGAGGACGAGTGCCAGGACTGGTTGACGCGGTGGATTTCGCAGTACATCTGCCTGGACGACAAGCCGACCGACTCCGTGAAGGCCAAGTACCCGCTCAAGGAAGCGCGGATCGAAGTGAAAGCGGTTCCGGGCAAGCCCGGGTCGTACAACGCGATCGCGCACCTGCGGCCTTGGCTCCAGTTCGAGGAATTGAACGCCTCGATTCGCATGGTGGCGGAATTGCCGAAAAACGCTCGGTAAACCGGCCGCGCGACGTGCGCGGACGGACCCGGGATTGACGTATGCTTGGAGCGGACGAGGCGTTTGGGCCTCGTCCGCTCCACATCGCTTACGCGCCATCGCGGTGCGGCGGACGGACTGGGCTCGGGGGTGTTTCGTTTATGAATGTTGTGCCCGCTGGACAATCCGCGGCGGATGCGTCCGTCGTTGAATTGCCGCGCGAGCGGGCCGCTTCCCCCACCGGCGGATTGCTGCAAGCGATTCTCGACGGCTCGGCCCCCGGCGCAAAGGCAGACGCCCGGGCGTCGACGTTGGACCTGTTTCTCCGCGCCAAGTCGCCGGCCGAAGCGCTGCGTCTCTGGACGTCGGAAGAACTAACCCGCGACACCGCGCCCGACATTTCTTCGCAGCTCTCGCGGGACATTGCCAGCATTGATCAACTGCTCGCCGAACAGGTGAACCAGTTGCTCCATCATCCGCGATTGCAACGGCTGGAAGCCTCGTGGCGCGGGCTGGCTCATCTGGTGCAACAGGCGTCGGAAGCGCGCGAGTCGATGCACTCAGAGCGGCAGGACTCGGACATTAAAATCCGCGTGCTGAATCTGACCAAGCGCGAATTGGCCCGCGACCTGGAGAACGCCGTCGATTTTGATCAGAGCCAACTGTTCAAACGCGTTTACTCGGATGGCTTCGGCATCCTCGGCGGCGAGCCGTTGGGCGTGCTGATCGGCGACTATCAGTTCGCGCATCAGATCGATCGCGAGCATCGGGTCGATGACGTCGCCACGCTGCGGCGCGTATCGGAAGTCGCGGCGGCGGCTTTTTGCCCGTTCATCACGGCGGCCGCGCCGGAACTATTCGCGCTCGACGAGTTTCGCCTGTTCGAGCAGCCCATCGAGTTGGCGCCGGTGTTTCGCCAACCGGAATACATCAAGTGGCAGGGCTTTCGCGAATCGGAAGACGCGCAGTTCGTTGGCCTGACGGCGCCGCGCGTGTTGATGCGGTTGCCGTACGATGACGACGGCGGACGGCGCGACGGATTTCGCTTCGAGGAACGCGTCGGCGATCCTTCCGGCGACAATTACCTCTGGGGGAACGCCGCGTTCGCTTTCGGCGGTGTCCTGGTGCGGGCGTTCGGCGCCAGCCGCTGGTTCGCCGAAATTCGCGGCCTCGCGCGCCCGGCCGTGGCGGGCGGCGAAGTCGTGGGCATGGACGCCGATTGGTCGCGCCCCGAGGCGCGTCATCTGGTGCCAAAGTCACTTACGGAAGTGGCCATCGACGAGGAGCGCCAGCGCGAATTGGCG
Organism: Pirellulales bacterium; assembly: GCA_022844585.1. Lineage (GTDB taxonomy): Bacteria > Planctomycetota > Planctomycetia > Pirellulales > JALHLM01 > JALHLM01. The sequence continues at coordinate 5,975 of JALHLM010000188.1, forward strand.
GAGTTGGGAATCATCCCGCTCTGCGCGATGCCGCACTCGCCGCGCGCGGTGTTCTATACGAATGCTTCGGCGCACAAACCGAAAAAGTACGTCGATCCGGTCGCCACCGCGAACGCCAAGCTCTCGGCGATGCTGCAATATGTCATGTGCGCGGCCCGTTTCGCGCACTATTTGAAGGTCATCGCGCGCAACAAGCTGGGCAGCGTGGCCGACGCGCAGGAACTGGAAGACTTGCTCAACGAATGGCTGAGCCGGTACGTGACCAGCGACGCCCTGGCGCCGGCCGAAACGAAGGCGCGGTTTCCATTGCGGGAAAAACAACTGCGCGTCGAAGAACAGCCGGGGCGACCCGGACACTTCCGGATGGTCATGCACCTGTTGCCGCACTATCAGCTGGACGACCTGAAGGCCTCGCTGAGACTCACTACGTCGATCGGACCAGGTTCGGAATAGGCTCTGCTTGAAGTCACAAATCGGGTGCCACTGGCGTCTTGACCGCCAGTGTGTAGCGGAGTCAACTCCGGCACTGGCGGACGAGCCGCCAGTGGCACCCAAGCGTCTAGAGTTAAGAAAACGCCTCGTTCGGAATCGCCATGGCTTCACGATCCGATTCGACTCCGCCGCTGTTGCCTTCGGTGCTGGACCGGTTGCTCGACGCCGACCCGACGTCGCAGGTCGAAGCGCCGCCCTATCCGCCCGCCGTGCTGCGGGAAATCCGCCAATCCGTGCGGCGCGATCTGGAGAATCTGCTCAACACGCGTCGTTTCTATAAACTTCCGGCCCGGGACGACGATCCTCTGGCATTGTCGAGCGTCGGCTACGGCATCCCGGATTTCACCGGCGGATCGGTCGATAGCCACGTCATGCTGGCCGCGATTCGCGACGCGATCCAACGCTTTGAGCCAAGACTGACCAATATCCGCGTAACCCTCGAGGACGCCGCGGAGTCGATCGATCGCACGCTGCGGTTTCGCATCGAGGCCACGCTCTGGATCGAGCCGCTAAGAGAGCCGGTGGCCTTTCGGACGCGTTGGGAATCGACCACGTCGAGCGTGCAGGTAGAAGGAGAAAGCGCGTGAGCGACGAACTGCTGCCGTACTACAGCCGCGAGTTGGCGTTCCTGCGCGAGATGGGCGCCGGCTTCGCGGACGAACATCCCAAAATCGCCCGGCGACTCTCCTGGACCGGCGGCGAATCGCAGGACCCGCACGTCGAACGCATCATCGAATCGGTGGCGTTCCTCAACGCGCGGATTCGCCATAAACTGGACGACGATTTCCCCGAGATCTGCGGCGCGTTGATCGACGTGCTGTATCCGCACTATCAAGCGCCGACGCCGTCGATGGCGATCGCCAAGGTGTCGCTCGACGCCTCGCAGGCAGGACTCGCCGACGGCTATACCTTGGCGGCCGGCGCGGAGATGGACACCGAAACGGGCGAGCATCGCTGCCGTTTTCGCACGGCGTATCCCGTCACGGCCTGGCCGTTCAAGATCGAATCCGCCGCGCTCATGCCGCGGCCGTTCGCCGGACCGCAATCGCCGCTGATCGATCGCGCCGCGGCGGTATTGAAGATCGAACTAAGCACTTTGGCGCCGACGATTCCGCTGGCGACGTTTTCCTGCCCGCGGCTGCGATTGTTCCTCCATGGTGCCGCCGCGCAGCAGAATGTGCATGCGCTGTACGAGTTGATCTTCAATCACACGCTGGAGATCGTCATCGAAGGGAGCGGGCCCGACAAGCCGCGGTTGCGGTTGTCGCCGCAAAGCCTGCGCCCCGTCGGCTTTGAGCTGAGCGAAGGCCTGCTGAACTACCCGGCGCGTTCGTTCCCGGGGTATCGGTTGCTCACCGAGTACTTCGCCTTCCCGGAGAAGTTCCTGTTCGTCGACCTGGTCGACCTCGACTTTCAGCGTTGGGTCGGGCTCGGGAATCACAAGGCGACGATTCACCTGCTGCTCGATCGCTCGTCGCCCGATTTGGAACGCACCGTCGGCAAGTCGACGTTTCACCTGTGCTGCACGCCGATTGTGAATCTTTATCGGCAGGCGATCGACCCGTTTCGCTTGACCCAGCTGGCGACCGAATACCGCCTGGTTCCTGACGCTCGCAACGTCCAGGGCACGGAGATTTACTCCGTCGACCAGGTATCGGCCACGCTGCCGGATGGCCAGCGGACCGTGTTTCATCCGTTTTTCGGAGCGCGACACGCCGTACCCGAGCACGAGGCCCGCGCCTACTGGTACGCGTCGCGTCGCCCCTCCGCGGCAAAGCGCGCCGGGGAATTTGCGGACAAGGGTACGGAAGTCTTCCTGACGTTCGTGAATCTGGATCCCGCGCATGGCCTGCGCGACGACTACACCGTCGACGTGGAAGCCACGCTGCTGAATCGCGACTTGCCGCATCAGTTGCCGTTCGGCGGCGGTCAACCGCGCATGTCGTTGTTCTCGGCGCCCAACACGGTGGTCCACATCGAGTGCCTGACGCGGATGACGAAGACGCGGCGTCCGCCGCCAGAAAGCGGACGGCTGTGGCGGCTGATTTCGCATCTTTCGCTGAATCACCTCTCGCTGGCCGATAGCGCGGAAGGCTTGGACGCGCTGCGCGAGATCCTCACGCTCTACAACTTCACCGGCGAGCAAGACGCGAAAGATCGCATCGCCGGCGTGGTCGGCTTAACAAGCAAGCCGGTAGTCGATCGGGCACCGGGAGTCCGCGGCGGTTTTCGTCGCGGCACGGAGTTGAAACTCAGTTTCGATGAAACGAAATACATCGCCAGCGGTTGCTATCTGCTGGCTTGCGTTTTAGACCGCTTTTTTGGGCTTTATTGCACGATGAATTCCTTTTCTCGGCTCGTGGCGGTGACCACGCAGCGGGAATCCAAGGGGGATATCTGGAGATGGCCGTCTCGCGCGGGCAGCCGGGCGCTCATCTGATTGAGCGTCTGGTGCGGGCATCGCACCGGTTCGAATTTCACCAGGCCATGCGCCTGCTGGAACGCCTTGCGCGCACGGGAAACGGCGAAATCCTGTCTGGCACGCGTTCCGTGGGCGAGGACAGTCACCCGTACGAGGAGATGATCCGCTTTCGGAGCCTGCCGACGCTCGCCTTTCCGGCGGCGCCGATTGAGCGCCTCACACGCATCGAGCCGGCGTTCAATGGAATCGAAAAACCGCCGTTCGAAATGCTGGTGACGTTTCTGGGACTGGTCGGCTCCTCGGGGACGTTGCCGCAACATTACACGTCGCTGGTGATCGAGCGTTGCAAGCAGAAGGATTTTTCGCTCCGTGACTTTCTGGACCTGATCAATCACCGCTCGATTTCGCTGTTTTTTCGCGCGAGCGAGAAGTACCGCTTGCCGTTTCGCTACGAGCGGCGGCAATTTGATCCGTCGTCGCGCGGGCCGGACCTCGTCACCTATGCGCTGCTGGGGCTGGTGGGGGTCGCCACGCCCGGGCTGGAACGGCGCCTGGCCGTCGACGACGAAACGCTGGTCTACTACAGCGGCTTCTATTCGCACACGCCGCGCGCAGCCGTGCCCCTGGAACGGCTGCTGGCCGACTACTTTGCGTTGCCGATTGAAATCGATCAATTCCAGGGACGTTGGCAGTACTTGGATGAAGCCCAGATGAGCCGCATCGCGGGACGGCACTCGCCGGATTCGCGGAATCGAGAACTCGGGCGGAACGTCGTCGTGGGGCGGCGGTTCTGGGACGTGCAGAGCAAGTTCCGCGTTCGCGTTGGCCCGATGTCGTATGACCGTTTTAAAGAATTCCTGCCGAACGGCCGCGCGATGCGCAAATTGGTCGACCTGGCGCGGCTGTACGTTGGCGACGAGTCGGAGTTCGAAGTGCAGCCCGTGCTGCGGGCCGGCGAGGTGCCGCGTGCGCAGCTCACTCGGAAGGGGCCGAGCCCCAGCCGGCTAGGCTGGAACTCCTGGGTCCACGCCAAGCCCGCCGCTCGCGACGCCGACCAGGCCCGCTTCCGTGCGGACCGATTGCGGGCCGCCGGAAAGGCTGGCCGTACGCCTGTTGCCAGCCCGTTGGCCGTTTCGTCGGTGTAGCGGGATATACGCTCCGGGGAGCTGTTTTCGCGTGTTGCCGGAGTCCGAAAAGTCGCTCGAAAAGATTTTTTGGAATTCGGGCAACAACTGGGGACAGCTCACGATAATCGTAGTATCAAAGGTTGACCGCGACGCAACCAAGTGACGCAGGTCGACCTACCTGGGAGTTAGCGAGCGAACGACGC
>JALHLM010000189.1 GCA_022844585.1 Pirellulales bacterium
ATGCTTTTCACGGCGACGAGCTTGAAGTGACACATCAAGTAAACGCCGCCCGAGACGGCGCCGGCCTTGACGCCCGACTTGCGGAGATGCAGGAACACTTCCTTATAGTGACCGCCCTTGCCACAGGTGGCGGCCAGCAGCGGCGAGGCCTTGTCGGTTTGCTTCTTGACGGAGAATTCCTTGAAGTCCGCCTTGCCGGCGCCGGCGCCGCCGGAGGCCGAGGAGATGTTCAAGGTGTTCTCGATGCCGAACGAGAACTCTTTGATTTCGAACCAACCTTTGTCGCCGGAAAACTGCGAGTCCGTGCTCTCGCCTTCAATCTTCTCGCTGGAACCTGCGGCCGGTTCGAACTTGAGAAATGCATCAAATGCCATATGCGTGTGCCTTTGCGTTATTCAGGGTCGTTGGAAGCTGGGAACCGCACGCGAGGTCGACCAGGGGCACGGGCCGTTTGGCGGCGGAAATGGCGTTGTCTATTCCGAGTTGTCCATCTGAGCAGCAGCCCGCTCGCCTTGCCCCGGCGAGCGTTGAACCAAGACGTTAAGCGTCGAAGTTGTTGGAGTTCGTCAATTTGTTCCAGGCGCGTTCGACCACCTTGCCCAGCGTGCCGTCCTTCTGTTGCGGAAAGTACTTCATCTTGAGCGCGCCGTACTCGAACACGACGGACTCTTCCGGCACGTCGTCGCCCGATGAACCGGACCATTCGATGCTCTTCACGGCCACGAGCTTGAAGTGAAACTCCAAGTAGACGCCGCCGGATTGCGCACCGGTCTTGACGCCGGACTTACGCAGGTGCAACTGAACTTCCTTGTAGTGCCCGCCTTTGCCGCAGGTAGCGGCCAACAATGGCGAGGCCTTATCGGTCTGCTTCTTGACGGAGAATTCTTTGAAGTCCGCCTTGCCGGCGCCGGCGCCGCCGGAAGCCGAAGAAATATTCAACGTGTTCTCGATGCCGAACGAGAACTCTTTAACCTCGAACCAGCCATCCTTGCCGGAGAATTGGGAGTCCGAGCTTTCGCCCGTGATCGTTTCGCTGGAACCGGCCGCTGGCTCGAACTTGATGAATGCGTCAAACGCCATGGTGAATTGCCTTTCCGTTGCACTGGTGCGCGGGTACCTGGACTGCCCTGACCGCTGCGCCGGGTTGCGGCGGCATTTCCGCCTCGCCGCCCGGGCGTGAATCTAACAAATGCGTCGAGAACCGTCGAGCGCCGCGTGCGTCGTTTCCGTCGCTGCGGCCAATGTCGGGCGGCCGGGGCCGAGCTTGCTCGACCCCGGCGCACCGACGTATCCGATCAACCGCCCTTTTGCGGCACTTCGGCCACCAGGCGGAGAGACGTGCTCAAGGTTTCCAGCTGGTAGTGCGGGCGCAGATAGGCGACCGCCTCGTACCAACCGGGACGTCCCTTGATCTCGCGCACGTCAACGCGCGCGTCGGCCAAGGGGTACTTGGCCTTCGTCTCATCGCTGGCGCCGTTCGGATCGCAGCAATACTGCCGAATCCAGTCGTTGAGCCACTCGGCGCAGTCCTTGGCTTCCATGAACGAACCGATCTTGTCGCGGGCCATCACCTTCAAGTAGTGAGCGAACCGCGAGGTGCACATGATCAGGTTCAGCTTGGCCGACAACTCCGCGTTGGAGTTGGCGTCCGCGTCGAAGTACGTCTTCGGCTTCTGGCACGATTGCGCGCCCATGAAGACCGCGTAGTCGGTCCCCTTGGCGTGCAGCATCGGCAGGAAGCCCAAGTTCGAGAGTTCGAACTCGCGACGGTCGGTAATGGCGATTTCGGTCGGGCACTTCATCGCCACGTCGCCGTCGTCGGTTGGGAAGGTGTGGACCGGCAGGCCTTCGACCTTGCCGCCACCTTCGACGCCGCGGCTGCGCGCGAACCAACCGTACTTGGAGAACGCGTCCGTCATCCGCGAGGCGTAAGCCCAGGCGGCGTTCATCCACAGGTACTTGTCGTGGTCTTTGCCGTCGACGAATTCTTCGAAGTTGAACTCTTCGACGCGCTTAAACGCCTCGCCGTACGGCAACCGACCCAGCACGTGAGGCAGCGTCAGGCCGACGAAGCGGGAATCTTCCGACTCGCGGAACGACTTCCACTGCGCGTACTCGACGCTGTCGAAGATCTTCGTCAGATCACGCGGATTGGAAAGCTCCGTGAAGCTGTCGAAGTTGAACAACTTCGACGACGCGGCCGAAATGAATGGCGCATGCGCCGCGGCGGCCACGTTCGAGATCATCTTCAACAGGCTGACGTCTTCCGACGAGCGGCCGAATTCGTAATCGCCGACGAGCATCCCGTAGGGCTGACCGCCGAGTTGGCCGTATTCTTCTTCGTAGATCTTCTTGAACAGCGCGCTTTGGTCGAACTCGGCGGCCTTTTCCAGGTCCTTGAACAGGTCGCGCTTGCTGACGTTCAGCACGCGGATCTTCAGGTTCTCGCCGGTTTCCGATTGATGCACGAGGTAGTGCAACCCGCGCCAGCTCGATTCCAGTGCCTGGAACTCCGAGTGGTGAATGACTTCGTTCAGCTGGACCGTGAGTTTCTTGTCGATCTCGCCGATCCACTTCTTGATATTGGCTTCGACGTCGGCCGAAACCACGTGGCCCGGGGTGACGACCTGCTCCAGGAACTGCTTGAAGTAGTTCTTGGCGCGGTCGGCTTCCTGGCTCGATTGCGGTTTGGTCGCCGCGATCACTTGATCCAGCAGCCCGAGACCTTCAGTCGTCTCGGCGCCTGCGGCGGACTTTGCTTGTTGAGCGCTACTCATTCAGCCACCTCTTTCTGACCAGCGGTGAGTCCCATCTCGGCGGCCAGCTTGTTGGCGGCCTCGGGGTTCGTGATGATCTGCGCGAGCAGTTCTTCCAGCTTGTCGTTGCCTTCCATCTTGCTGGAGAGCTGCACCAACTGACGGCGCATTTCCAACAGTTCCCGCAGCGCGGGGATTTGTTCGGCGACGCGAGCCGGCTCGAAGTCGTCGATGTGCTTGAAGTTCAACTCCACACCCACCTTGCCTCCCTCCTCGGTCAACTTGTTGTCGACTTTGAGAGCGACGCGCGGGGCGGCCTTTTCCAGCACGCTGTTGAAGTTATCCCGGTCGATGCTGACCACCTTGCGCTGCTTGAGCGCGGGCAGCTTTTCCTTGGGATTGCCGGACAGGTCCGCGAGGACGCCGACCACGAACGGCAGTTCGGTCTTTTGCATCGCGCCGCCGGTTTCGACGTCGTACGTCACTTGGACGCGGGGCCGACGCACGCGGTCGAGCTTGTGTTGCAGGCTTTCAGCCATGGGTTCAATTCTCCACGAGGAGCGGTTGCCAATTCAGCTGGCGGGCGAAGTCACATCCCGACCAGGAGTTATGAAAAACAAGGCGGCCGAAAAGGCCCGCCGTGTGTCATTTTTCCAGAGTGTCGTACCAAGGGGGCGATCGGTTAATAGGTGCAATCGTAGCGATCCTTAGGCGCACGACTGCCCAACCGCCGCCCGCCCGGCATCCGAAAAATATACGACATTGCTCGGGCTTGCGGAAGAATTGCGACCGAAACTGGCGGCTTTTCCCGGACCTACCGACCGTTTCAGGCCGTCCGCATCGCATAGACGTTGCCGAATTCAGCGAATTTCCTGGCCGAAACTCAGCGTCTGCGGGAGAAACCGATTAGCTAGAATTCATGGGTCGACCGGAAGTCCGTTTAGGAGCGCACGCCATGCAACGCCGCGAATTCCTCTCCGCCTCCGCCGCACTGGGCGCCGCCGCACTGGTCACACCGCGATGGCTTGGGGCGCACGAACACCATCAACATGGCGGCAGCGCCAGTACCGGCCCAGGCTACGCCACGCCAGCCGAGGCGATGAAATCGCCCCCGGAGAAGCTGCTCTACACGACCGCGCTCTATGTCGGGACCGGCGTTAAGCAGCCGGATTACCTGGCGACCGTCGACGTCGATCCCAGTTCGCCGACCTACTCCCAGGTCGTCCATCGCCTGGAGATGCCGAAGCTGGGGGACGAACTGCATCACTTCGGCTGGAACGCGTGCAGTTCCTGCCACGGCCATGCGGACATGGAACGCCGGTTTCTGATCGTACCGGGGCTGGGCTCGTCGCGGATTCATATTGTCAGTTGCGAAAAGGGCGCTGCGCCCAAGTTGCACAAGGTGATCGAGCCGGACGAGATCATTCGCCAGACTGGGCTGACCGCGCCGCACACCGTGCATTGCCTAGCCGACGGGAACATCATGATCTCGATGCTGGGAGACGCCGAAGGGCACGGCCCCGGCGGGTTCCTGCTGCTGGACCAGGACTTCAACATCGCCGGCCGCTGGGAGCAGGACGCGGCGGCGATGAAATACAACTACGATTTCTGGTATCAGCCGCGCCACAACGTCATGGTCAGCAGCGAATGGGCCGCCCCAAAGACGTTTTCGGGCGGGTTTAAGCTGGAAGACGTGGCCGCCGGAAAGTTCGGCCAGCAGATTCACTTCTGGAACTGGGAAGCACGGAAGATCACCAACACGGTCGACCTCGGCGAGAACGGCCGCATCCCGCTGGAAGTTCGCTTCCAGCACAATCCGACGGGCAAGCACGGTTACGTCGGGGCCGCGCTTTCCAGCACGATGTGGCATCTGCATCAGGAAGGCGATGCCTGGACCGCCAAGCAGGTGATTGCCGTCGAGCCGATCGAGGCCGAAGGCTGGCCGTTCCCGGTGCCGGGCTTGATCACCGATCTACTGCTCTCGATGGACGACAAGTATCTCTACTTTTCCAACTGGTTGCACGGCGATATCCGGCAATACGACATTACCAACCCGGCGGAACCAAAGCTCGTCGGCCAGGTCTGGATCGGCGGCGTGCTGGGCAAAGCGCCGAAGATCGCCGGGCAGCAATTGGTCGGCGGCCCGCAGATGTTGCAACTCAGCTTGGATGGCAAGCGGCTCTACGTCACGAGTTCGCTGTTCAGCAGTTGGGACAACCAGTTCTTTCCCAAGATGGCGGAAACCGGCTCGTTCATGTTGCAGATCGACTGCGACACCGAAAAAGGCGGACTCAAGGTCAACGAGAAGTTCTTCGTCGACTTCGGCAAGGAGCCGCATGGACCGGCCCGGGCGCACGAGATGCGCTACCCCGGCGGCGACTGCACGTCGGATATTTGGGTGTAGTACCGCGCGAAAATCATCGACGGACGAATCAACACTAGCCCGACGCGCAAGCGAGGGAGAGTAAACGCCGTCCGGCGCTCGGCGTCTACTCTCCCTCGCTTGCGCGTCGGGCTAGTGTAAGTGTTCTAGCGCGCCAGTCTAGTTGGCAGCGGTGGCGAACGCCCGGAGGTCTTTTTCGAAGGCCGCGAGGCGGGACTGCAACTCCGCTTTCGTATCTTCGAGATTGGCGAGCTGCTCGGCCGGTTCGTAGGTGAATAGGTAGAACTTCACTTTCGGTTCCGTGCCGGACGGGCGGATGGCGACGAAGTTGCCTTCGGCCGCCAGGTCGCAGATGACCATGTCTCCTTGCGGGCCCTCGAAAGGTTTGGTGGAACCGTCGGGGGCAATGACGCGGAGGGTTTGGTAATCGCGGGCGGAACGCAACTTCAGGCCGCCGATCTTCTGGGGCGGGGCTTCGCGCAGGCGGGACATCAACCGTCGCATGTCGTCCATGCCGGCGGCGCCGGGCATGGTGAGATTGAACGCGCCTTCCTGATGGCAACCGTGTTGCCAGAAGAGCGAGTCGAGCTTTTCGTGCAGCGTCTGCCCGGCGGCTTTGACCTTGGCGGCCAGTTCGGCCAGCAACAGTGCGCCGACGGCCGCGTCTTTGTCGCGGGCGTACGTGCCGGTCAGGTAGCCGTGCGATTCCTCGGCGCCGAACAGAAAACGCTCGGGCCCCTGCTCGTCGATCACGCCGCCGATCCACTTGAAGCCGACTTGCAGGTCGCCCACGGTGCGGACGCCGTAGCTGTCGGCGATGCGGCGGATCATCTCGCTGGTGACCAGCGTTTTGACGATGTAATGTTGCGGCGTGAGGCCTCCGCTGCGCTTGCGATTCTCCAGCACGTAATCGACGAGCAGCACGCCAATTTGATTGCCGGTGAACGTCTGCCACGCGCCGCCACGCGTGACGGGAGTCGCGGCGCCGAGGCGATCGGCGTCGGGATCGGTCGCCATGACCAGATCCGCGCCCGTGGATTGAGCGCGTTCGATGATGGCGTCGAAAACTCTTGGGTTCTCCGGATTGGAAACGTGCCCCGGAACGTTGGGGAAATCGCCGCTCGGTTCGGCGTGCAGCGCAAACAACTCGACGTCGCTAAAACCTGCCGCGGACAGCACCGGCAGCACGCTCGATGCGCCCACACCATGCAGTGGGGAGAAGATGACCTTCAAATCGCGCGGTCCGGGCGTGCCCTGGGCTTGGACGCCGCCCCAGTAGGCCTGGTCGATTTCCTGTTGACAGTACACGACGCGGCCCGATTTCACCGCCTCGGCAAACGGCACGCGTTCGATGTCGCGCACCTGGCCGACGGCGTCGATGACGCCCTTGTCGTGCGGCGGGAGCAATTGGCCGCCTGTCGACCAGTAGGCCTTGACGGCGTTGTCGCTCGGCGGGTTGTGGCTGGCGGTGACCATGATGCCGCACGAGCAATGCTTCACGCGGACGGCGACGGACAACTCCGGCGTGCTGCGATAGCCGTCGAGAAAATAGATCTGAAAGCCGGCCGCGACGAGGATCTCCGCGCACAGCTCGGCGAATTCTCGCGAGCGATGTCGCGTGTCGTAAGCGATCGCGCACGACAGCGGGCCGGTTTGCGCGCGCTTCACGTAATCGGCGAGCCCCTGCGCGCTTTCGCCGATGGTGCGGTCGTTGATTGCGTTCGAACCGATCGGGTACATCTTCCCGCGCCGGCCGCCGGTGCCAAACGGGATGATCGTCCAGAAAACATCATCGAGGGCCTTCCACTTGCCCAACTGAATGTGCTCGACGACTTGCGGAGCGTATTCGGCGTAGCAAGGCTCCGTCAGCCAGACGCGGACGTTCTTCGCCGCGTCGGCCGTGAGCTGCCCTTGCTTGAGCGCCTGATCCAGCGACGCCATCGCGGCGCGCACGCCGCCTTCCTCAACCGTCGATGCCATCTCCAACCCTCTCGCGTGGCGGTGTCAACGTTGCCCCGGGCGCTGCGGGGGCATTGTCGCCGATGCGTTTAGCCAGGAAAAGGGGCCGCGCATCAAATCGGATGCGCCGGCGCGGCTAAGTAGTACGCCCGGGGAGTTATTTCACGGCCAGCGTTAGTACGTCCACTCCATGCCGATGTACGGCGAGAAGCCGGGCGAGAGCACGCGGGTTTGCGGGATCGTCGCTCCACCAGAGACCGGCTGGGCGGCCAGGCGGAGGTCGAGGTGCTCGAGGTATTGCTTGTCGAACAGGTTGTCGACGCCGCCGATGATGTTGAAGTTGTCGTTCACGTTGTAGTAGCCGCGGATGTTATAGACCGTGAAGCCGGGCGTGCGGAGCTCGAAGGTGTCGGTGACCTGCGTGTTGGTGACCCGCAAGACGCCCAATTGGTCCTGATCGTCCACGATTCGGGCGAAGAACTCCGAACCCCAGCGCTTGCCGCCGCACGGGTCCTGCAAGCGGACGCCGATGCGGGTGTCGAAGGGATAGATGCCGGGCAGCGGGGCGTTGATCTCTTGATCGCGGCCGTAGATGTAGCGAGCGGAACTGAACACGGTCCAACGGTTGTTAAGGTCGTATTCGCCGCTGACCTCCGCACCCGAGATCGTCGCCAGGTCGGTGTTGACCGTATTCAACAGACGAGCGCCGGTCGGGTCGGTGATGATATTGCCTTGGTAGGTGATGTAGTCGTTCACCCAGCCATGGAACCCGCCGATCTTGCCGCGCCAGCAGCAGTAGTCGGCTTCCAGGCTAACGTCGATTTGCGTGTTGCGTTCTTTATCCAAGCCCGGCGTGCCGATCACGCGGCTGAAGCCGCTTTGGATCAGGCCGACGAAGACGCCGTCGGCATAGCGGTCCAACAGGGTCGGTGGACGTTCGGCGTAACCGATGCCGAAGCGGCCGATCCAGCCGCGGGCGAGATCGACCTGGTTGGTCAGGTAGCTCGCCCAGAGCAGATCATGCTGCGAGAACGGTCCGTTGAGCGAGCTGTTGTCGCGGAGATCTTCCTCACGGATCGAGGTCTGACTCCAGTCGGTGCGGGCACCGATGGTTGTCGTCCAGTACGATTGCACCGGGATAGACAACTCGGTGTAGACGCCGGGATTCAGCCAGAACGACCGCGGCATGTTGGTGTCGATATCGAAGGGCCGCACGCCCCGTTCCACGAATTGCTCGCGGATGCTCTGTTCCAGGTAGTGCAGGTCGGTGCCGACGGTGAGTTGCGTTTCGTCGACCTGGCCGTAAGTGGCCGACATACGGGCGCCGGACGAGATCAGGTCGCCGCTGGTGTCGCCGAAGAACGTGCCCTGGGCCTCGCCCAGCGCGGCTTCGACGCGATTGATGACGTTGAATGTTTCCTTGCTCTCGTTGTACGTATCGCCGGCGAAGCGCGTGCGGTTGTACCAGCCGCCGATCGCGAATCGCGACCAGCAGGCGCAGTCGTCCTGGTGGACGAAGTTCACTGATGTGGCGTCCGTGGTCAGGAAGCGGACGTCGAAGAACTGGCCCGGGTATTCGGTGTCACTCTGATCGAGCCGGTTGTACTTGACTTCGAGCGAGTCTTCCGGCGAGAGGTCGAACCCGAACTGGCCGAGGTAATTGCGATTGTGGTACGTCGCCGGGATATTCACGGAGTCGCCGCCGGAACGGTAGTCGCTGCCGTTGCGGTTGCCATAGTTGACGATGTAGCCGTAGTCGGCGCCGCCGCCGTAAATGGTTTCGCGGCCGTAGAGCTGTTCGCCGTTGCCGTGATAGGTCATGCCCAAACGGCTGTGCGTCTCAGGACCGTTCTGATAGCGCGGCGTTGGCGTGCCGATGACGTCGAGGAAGCTGAAGCCCGGTCCATAGCGCACGGCGTACGGACCAGGAATCACGACGATGGCGTCGATCAACGAGGGATCGAACTTGCTCAGCATCGTATCGAGATCTTGCCGGACCGGGAAATAGTACGCGCTGTCATACAGCGTATAGACCTGGCCCAAGCGATAGCCGCGAATGCGCGGGTCGAAGGACACCGGCGAACGTCGCTGGACTTCGACGGTCTTGACGCTCGAGGCATATTGGAGCAATTGGCCGGCGTCGTTGGTGGCCATGACTTCATTCTGACTACCGGCCACGCTGTCGCTGATCGGCGCAAAGCTTTCCGGCAGGTTGGCAGCCGATTCGGCAAAGCTGGGGGCAACGTCGAAGCCGCTTTGCAGACCGTTATCCGTGACAAACTGCTGCTCGATCGGCGATGCGTCCTGGTCCGGCTCGAATTCCTGCTGGGTGGTTTCACCCTGCACGAGCACGATGAAGTTCCCGTTGGCGACCGAAATGCCGCCAGCCACCGGAGACCGGTGTTTGGGTTCCGCCGCATCGACGGCGGCGCTCGACGCCAACATCAGCGCCGGCGCACAGAGCCGCAGACCTAAAGATTTCCAAGCACTCATTGCTCCCCCCGAAGCTTTTCGTGCAAACCGCCGCGGCCGACGTTGCCTAGATTGCCTAATCGCCATCTTCCCTGACAACCCTGAGCGATTGACGCAGGACGCTCCATGCGAGCGTGCCTGCCGCAATTCGCGCAGGAATGGCAGCCGCCGGAGAAGTCGATTCTCCGCTACGTCTCTACTCGGCGCGCCGCGTGAGAAGACTTAACGCGATCCGCAGATTCGGCCCCAGGCAGAGAAGCGTCGGCCGAAAAACAGCCGGCGAGCGGCGCCGGGAGATCTCAATTCTGGGTATCCGGGGGAAAACCTCGCGAGAGCAGCGTTTGCCGGTATGTGGCGACCTGCCGTTTCCAGAACTGGGGCACTTCTCCGTTCAGTTTTCGCCCAGGGAGCGCATTATTCATGCGGCGTTCGAACTCATTCAGGCATTTGTGAACGGCGCGGGCCTGTTTAAGGCGTACGTCCGCGTCTGTGCTCCTTTGAACGACCAGCACCGCGGCGTCCCGAAAGCAGAATGCATTACTATTCCAGATTTCTTGGGAATCAATGTCGGTCCGCGCGGCTACCTCCTTCATCCCCGCCTCGTGAAAGTCCGCCGATCGCGTTGCCTG
>JALHLM010000190.1 GCA_022844585.1 Pirellulales bacterium
TCAAAGGTCAGGAGCAACCGGCCCTCGCGCCGCTTATCAAGCCGCGGCCGATTCACGTCGAAGACCTGATCGACATGACGGCCATGGTCGACGTGGTGTTCTTTCTGCTGATCTTCTTTCTAGTGACCTCGATCCAGTCGCTGCAATCGACGATCGAATTGCCGTCGCCGGAAGCGAGCAAAAGCGCGCAGGGCGAACTGCGCAACCTCTCGGACTATGAAAGCAACGCCGACTATGTGGTCGTGCGCATCGAGCCGGACGATCGGATGCTGGTCGATGACCAAGAGGTATACAGCGAACAAGAACTCCGCGCGAAACTCCGCGAAGCCCGGGCTAGCGTTCATCCGCCGAACGGTATGCTGGTCGTCGGCCACGCCGACGCCAGCCACGGCGCAGCGGTCAAAGCCTTCGACGCGGCCAAGGACGTAGGGGTGACGAATGTGCGCCTTAGCGTGGAAGACGACCTGTGAGGAATGACGAATGTCGAAATCCGAATGACGAAAGAATGCCGAATGCCTGAATGTCGAAAAGGTTCAATGCCCCGCGACCTATTGCAGGTGTGCGTTGCGCGCGACATTCGTCATTTAAGCATTCGGATTTGATTCGTCATTCGGATTTCGACATTCGAGATTTAAAACCAAACCCCTAGAACTTGAACGAGCCCTAGTTTTCCCCGATGGCCGACATCGAAGACATCCTCCTGGCGCTTGAGAAGAGCAACCTGGTGCCGTCGGCATTTGTGGCCCGGTTGCGCATGGAGGTCACGAAGTCGCCGCCGCCGCACGACCCGAAACTACTGATCAAGTTCTTGGTCGATAAAGGACACATCACGCCCGCGCAGGGCGAGCGATTGCTCCTCGCGCCCAAGACGGTGTTGCCGCCGAAATCCGAGCAGGACGAGTACATCAATCTCGATGACGATTTGGGACTGGCGCCGTTGGACGAACCGTCGGCGCGTTCCCAGACGGCCGGGCCGCCGCCCATTCCCGTGCCGAAAGCGGGCGGCTCCAGCATGCTGATCAAGAAGCTGCCGCCGGAAGCCGCTCGTCCGGTTCCGGCGCCCATGGAAAAGGTGTACGACCTCGAGGAAGTGGTCGAGGATGCGGAATTGACCGAGGCCGATGTTGTCACTGAGCAACTCGAAGTCTCGTCAGATGAAGACGAACTGCTGGTCAACAAACGGGCGCGGCGTCGCAGCGTGTGGGATTCGCCGCTCCTGGTGCTGGGGGGCGGCGGCCTGGCGTTGTTGTTGATCGTCGTCGGCGCGTTGCTCTGGTCGATCTTCCGGGCTTCCGGTGAAGACGCGTTCCGCGTGGCGGAGAGCGACTATAAGAATGGCGCCTACACCCAGGCCATCGAAAAGATCGACGCGTATCTCGCGGACTATTCCAGCCATAAAGACGTCTCGAAGGCGCGCGTGATGCGCGGCCTGGCGCAGATTCGCCAGCACGTCGAAGGCTCGCGCAATTTGACCGCCGCGCTTGAAACAGCTCGCACCACGTTGCACGAGATCTCCAGCGAAGAGGCCTTCCCGCAATTCCGCGCGGAACTGGCCGGCCTGTTGCCCGACATTGCCGTGGGGCTCGCGGCGCGGGCCGCGGAAAAGCCCAACAAGGATTTGATCGCGCAAAGCAACGAGGCGCTTTCGCTGGTGAAGCAATACGTCCCGGCGGCGATCCGCAATGAAGAACGCTTGACCGCGGTGGCGGATTCGCTCGACGTAACGCGGCGCACGCTGGCGCGCGAAGCCCGACTGGCGGCGACGATTGCCGAGATCAACAAGGTCGCGGAGCGGCTGGCGTCGACTTCGGCGGAGGAGCTTCCCACGCAACTGGAGGTTGCCTACGACGCGCGTCAGGAATTGCTGAAGGAGTATCCCAAGCTCGTCGACGAAGGCCAGCTTGCCGCGGCCATGAAGCGGGTTTCCCAGGCGGAAATCGGCGCCGTCCAGCCGTTTGAGTTGTCGCGCGACGCCACGACCGACGAAGCGACTTCGCCGGTGCGCTCCACGCTGTCGCTGGTGACGCGCACCATCGCCGGCGCAGGGGGAAGCGATCCGCCGCCGGTGATGTTCGCCATGACTCCGGGCAGCCTGACTGGTTTGAACGCGCAGACGGGCGAACCGCTGTGGCGCCGCGCCATGGGCCGAGGAACGTATCTCGCGCCCCTGGTGTTGGCAGGCGCTCATGCCGGCGACGCGCTCATCGCCGACACCGCGCGGCGCGAATTGTTGCGAATTGAAATCGCCACCGGCAAGCTGCGCTGGCGCCAGTCTTGGGAAGAATCCTTTTCCGCCGCCCCGACCTTATTCGGCACGGAGGTCTTGCTCGCGACGCATTCCGGAAAGTTGCATCGCATCGAGTTGCAGTCAGGCCGCATCGCCGGCGGCTGGCAATTGCCTCAAGGGCTCGATACGTCCCCGGCCGTCGATGCACGCAAGAAGTTGGTTTATCAATTGGGCTCGCATTCCAATCTGTACGTACTGTCGCCCGAAGCGCCGGTGTGCCGCGAAGTGTTGTACTTGGGCCACGAGACCGGCTCCATCATCGTCGCGCCGACGGCCGTGAGCCGGTATCTGATTGTCAGCGAGAATATCGGATTCAAAGACAGTCAATTGCGCGTTATTCTGGCGGACGAGGCTGGTTTGCAACTTGCGGTGCAACAGACGGAACCGCTCGGAGGACATGTCGATACGCCGCTGGTCGTCGAAGGCCGCATGCTGCACGCCGTGACCGATCGCGGCGGCATTTTTTCATTCGAAATCGCCGCGCCGGAACAAGGCAAACCGCTTTCGCCGTTGGCGCAACGCGCCGCCACGCTGGAAGAGCCGCTCACGCATTTTTCACTGGTGAAGGACGGCCGTGTCTGGGTGGCGGGCGAAGAACTCTCGCGCTATGGCATTCAATCGACGAGCGCTAAATTGGCGCCCGACGGTGTGGCCTTGCAGAACTCGGTCTTTTTGCAGCCGCTGCAGGTGAGCGGCGATTCGCTGCTATTGGTACGCCGTCCAAGATCGGGCCAGGGGGCAACGGTGATGGCGATGCGTCCCTCGGGGCGCGAGACGATTTGGGAAACCAGGCTCGCCATGCCGAGCCTGGGAGGCGTCACTCAAGCGTCTGATGGACAGGCCATGATTCTTCTGGACGCATCCGGCGGCGTCTTTCGCATTGCGCCGGCCGAATTGGGCCGCGGCGGCATTGCGAGCGCGGTGGCCACGGTTGCGACGTGGCCGGAGGCCGTTGATCCCGCCGCGTTACAATCCCCTCCGTTGCAACTCGATGACGGCTCATTGATCTGGGCTGTCGAACCGAACGCCACGCGATTGTTGCAACTCGCGCCGGACGGTGCGTCGCGCTGGATCGCCTTGCCCGAACCACTGACCTCCGCGCCGGAGCGCTTTCGCAGCGGCATCGCGCTGACCGGCCAGGAAGGCCGCGTGTATGTCATCGATCCGGCGCGCGAAGGCAATCTGTTGGAACCGTACCAGCCGCGCGCGGCGGCGGATCAATCGTTGCGGCGATTCGGTCCGACCATGGTCGACGAGAATCATCTCCTCACCGCCGACGCGGAAGGCAAGCTCTCGCTGTTGGTCGTGAAGGACGATCCCAAGCCGCATCTGGAAATCGAAAAAGACGTCACCCTCACGGAACCAATCGCCGGCGTTCCCATCGTGCTGGGCAACCTAGCGTTTGCGATGAACGCGCGCGACGCGTTTGCGGCCTTCGAGTTGCCGGCACTAGAGCAAGTCCAAACTTGGTCGCAGAGCGGTCAACCGCTGTGGGGTCCGCAACGCGTCGGCGAGTGCGTCATGCTGGTCACGCCGGCCAACGAGCTTTGGTGTTGGAACGCCGCGGGGGAGCAAACTTGGAAACTCCCGCTGGTTCATGGATCGTTGGCCGGAGCGCCGCTCGTTCGACCAGACGGGTACGTCCTCGTGACGCGCAGCGGCGCCATCGTGCGCATCGGGTCCGACGGCGCGGACGCGGCGCACGTGGAGACTGGGCTTTCGTTCCAAGGCGCAGGCCTGGTGGTCGGTCAGCATGTCGTGGCGCCGGACAGCGACGGCGCCCTGCATTTGATTCCGTTGCCATAGTCGATGCGTGGCGCAGCTTGATAGCGCCATTTCACAATTGTGTGGTCATGAACGCGCGGCGAAGTTCAGTTTGCTGTCGATTCCGCTGGCTACTACCACTGTTCCTTGCGGCGGTGGGGATCGACGCTGCGCGCATTCATGCCCAGGAAACGACGCCAACGCGGCGCTTTGAGCGCGAGCGCTACGATCTGCTCAAGCTGAAGGATACGAATAAGCCGCTCCGTATCCTCCTGCTCCCACCGGCGGAGCGGCGTGGCGTCGATCCCAGTCAGCGCACCGGCGCGCTCACCATTCGGCTGACCGACGCGCCGGACTCACCGTATGAAGTCGCTTGGGCCAGCATCGAACGCATCGATTTGTTCGAGAGCCAGGTCTTGGCCGAAGCCGAGCCGCTCATCGAGGCCGATAAGTTCGATGAAGCGTATGAGTACTTCAACTTCCTGCGGCAAGAATATCCCGACACGCCGGGGCTGGCCGCGGCTTGGGAGCGGATGCTCTGGCGCGAGGCCGGCACGTTCCGCAAGGCCGGGCAGCACGAACAATGCTACGCGATGTTGATGGAGCTGTTCGCGCGCAATCCTACCTACGACCGGCTGGAAGCGGCGCTGATCGAGACGACGCAATCGCTCGTGGACGGCGCGATTGAACGGCAGGACTTCGCTGTCGCGCGAACGTACGCCCGGGCATTGCGTGAACACTATCCGGAAAGCGCCAATTCCGGTGCGGCGGAGCAGCGCTTGCAAGAATTGGCGGCGAAGGCCGTTACCGTCGCGCGCGATCGCATCGCGGGGAACGCGATGTCCGAGGCCTACGACCAGGCGGAGTTGGCGCTCCGCATCTGGCCGGACGAAGCCAATGCGAAAGAAGTGCTGGTGGAACTCTCGCGGCTCTACCCGCGCGTGGTGGTGGCTACGACCGCGCCGGCGTTGGAGCAAGTCGCCGGCGGATTCGCGGATCAGGGCGCGTACCGACGCAGGCAGCTTACCGGCATGGGACTCGTGGAACTGCGCGGCTATGGCGCGGATGGCACCGAATATGCATCCGAAGTGGCCGAGATCGAGCAGACCGAACTGGGCCGCAAACTGGTCATCACATTGCACCCCGATGTGCGCTGGTCGGCCGACGGCGCCGAATTGACCGGCGTCGAAGTTGCGAAGGCATTGCTGGCGTGCGCGCGGCGCGCGAATCCGGACTATCGGCCTGAAATGGCGGAGCTACTCGCGGGCGTCAGCGTGCATGACGTTTACCGCGTCGAGTGCGATCTAACCCGGCCATTCGCGAAGCCGCTCGCGCTCTTGGAAGTCGAGCTGAAACCCGGCTATGGCGAACGCGGCGCCCTCGGCGCGTATTTGGCGGAGCCGCCCGACGGCGCGCGCCGGCGTTTTACGCTGAATGCGCAATCGCCGCCGGGCGAGGGCATGCCGCGCGAAATCTTGGAACTACCGTTTCCGGATGGACGCCAGGCGCTCGAAGCATTGCGCGGCGGTCAAGTCACGGCGGTGGATCGCGTAACGCCGTGGGAACTAGTGGCGGTCAAACGCGATCAGAACTTGCGCGTCGAACCGTACGCCACGCCGACGCTACATGTGCTGGTGCCGAATCGCGATCGACCTTTGATGGGCGACCGCAATTTTCGCCGCGCGCTCGTTTACGCGATCGATCGGCAATCGATGTTGCAGAAGCTGATCTGGCGCGGCGAGGTTCCGCCGGGCAATCGTGTCATCAGCGGACCGTTTCCGGCGCCGGCATCGACGGATGATCCACGCGGGTATGCCTACAACAATCAGGTCGAAGTCCGACCATATGATCCGCGCCTCGCCATGACGCTCATCGGCGTCGCGCGGCTGGCGGCCACGCCTAAGGCGAAGAGCCTCCAGGAAGCCGAAGACGAAGCGCAAAAGCAGGTGCCGCTGCGGCTGGCGATTCCCGCCAGCGACGTGCCGCGGTTGGTCGGCAAATCGCTCGCGCGGCAGTGGCGGTCGCTGGGGATCGACCTGCAACTGGTCGAGTACGATTCGGACGTCACGCCGGAGGCCTTCGCCGTTTGCGATCTGGTGTATCGCGAGTTGATGGTGCGGGAACCGGTCGTCGAGGCCCGCCGCTTACTCGGTTCCGACGGCGCGCTCGGCAGCTCGAACGCGTATCTCGATCTCACGTTGCTAAAGTTGCTGGGGGCCGACAGTTCCGTGGCCAGCCGCGACCGGTTGCGCGAATTGCATCGACTGGCCGCGGAAGATGCGACGCTAATTCCGCTGTGGCAGCTCGTCGATCATTGCGCCTATCATCGCTCGTTGGAGGGAGTCGGCTCGCAGCCGATTTCGCTTTACCAACATGTTCGAGATTGGCGCGTCAGTCCTCGCTTACCGACGGGGACGCCATGAATCTCGCGAGATTTTCCTACGCCGGTGCACTGCTGGCGCTACTCGCGCCGAATTACGCGTGGGCCCAGGACGCCTGGGAGCACACGCCGTACAGCATTCAAGTCTATCTGGCGTCCCGCGGTGAAGCTTCGAACGATGCGTTGCCAGCCATCGCCGATCATCTCAGCGATCGCGCGGACACCGTTGTCGGCGGCGGTTGGAAGTTACAGGTAGACGTCGCGCCGCCAGCATTGGCGCAAGCGATCACAGACGGTTGGGACAACATGAAGCCGGAACACGTCCCGTTGCCGGAAACGGAGCCCGATAAAGTCGTTGTGTTGGTGATCGACGCGGGATCCATGCCGGTGATCGAAGCGCGCGAGTTTGATTGCCGCGCGCGACAGTTCGGACCCATTCAACGGCGCGCCGTAGCGCAAGCTTGGCGAATTCGCCGTGAAGCGTTCCTCGCACTGACCTCCGCGTTCACGCCACTTGCTCGTGTTGAACCGCTGGAAGACAAGCAAGTCCGCTTGCACTTGCGCGCCGCGGAATTTGAGCCACGCGACCCGGCCTGGCATTGGGCCAAGCCGGGCGACTTGTTTCGCTGCGTGCTCCGCATTAACGAGCGCTCGGGTACGGTCCGCACCGCGGAGGAAATCGCCTGGACCTTGCTCGAAGCCGAGTCGGTCGACGCACGTGGCGTCATGTGCCATTTGGAATCCGGCGTGCGCGGCGCGCTATCGTCGCGACGCGGGCGATTCGAACTCTTTGCGCTCGGTATCCGTCCCAGCACAGGGTCAACGCGCTTGGAGATTCGCTCTCGCACCCCGGATGCTCGTCCTCTGGCCGGCTACGATGTCTACTCGACCGATCGCGACGGCGCACAAGTCGAACGGATCGGGCGTACCGATCGCACGGGAACGGTCACTGTACCGGCAGGTGAACGAAGCTATCGCATTCTGCTGATTCGCGACGGCCAGGAACTGCTCGCGCGGCTGCCGATGGCGCCGGGGCAATCGCCGGTGCTCACCGCGAGAATTCCGGACGACCAGCAGCGGCTGGAAGTCGAGGCCTTTGTCGTCGGCATGCAGGAATCGGTCGTCGACCTCGTGGCGCGCCGCGCAGTGTTGCTGGCACGGGCCGAAGCCCGGCTCGATGCGAACGACTTACCTGAGGCGGAAAAGTTGATCGAGCAACTCCGCCGCATGGAAACGCGCGAGCAACTGCAGCAACGCATTGCCACGGAGCGCCGCCGTTTCGCTTCGGAGGATCCAGCCATCCAACGCAAGATTGACCGGCTCTTTGATGACACGGCCAAACTGCTGGGCCGATACTTGAATCCCGCCGACGTCGAAATGCTGCAACGCCGCGTCCGCGACGCCCGTTCCGCCGCCGCATCGGCGAAATAAGAACAGCGTAAGGAAATGCTAACGCAGCACATCGAAGATCACCTTCAGGATCGGCAGAATTCCTACGATCGTGGCGAACACGTACACGCCGCGGGGCGGAGGAACTCGGCGCACGCGGCGGATCAGAAGGCCTAAACCAAGCGAGGCGACGCCAATCACGAGCGCCGCGAAGAGGAGCAACCCGGAGAGCATTGGCAGCCGCGCCACGCCGATCCAGCGGGCGACCAACGCGCCGCAGACGCACAACAGCGTGGTCATCACCGACAACAGCCAGCCGATCGTCAGCGCTTCGGCGCTGCGCGATTCCTCGGGCGGCGCGGCGACCGGCTTAGGGCGGCGCTTAGACTTCAGCAAGGGAACCATCCACGTGAAGAGACGCTCAACGCTCGTTGCGTTGGCGCGTGGCGGTCGCTGGCGAGTGAAACACGCGGCACGTCATGCCGCCTTGAGGGGCGGCATGACGGCCGATGATTTCGACTACAGATAGGTGACGACCACGTCGCCGCAGCGGAGGATGACCACCTGCACGCTGCAACCGCAGCACCAATCGTAGCGGACGACCTGGCGTCCGAAGAGGCCGTTGCGGCAGCACACGGTCGGCTCGCCCGTGCAGCAGCACGGCAGGCAGACCGGGACCTTGATGTCACAGCCGGTGCAACAATCGTACACGCACAGCTCCGTCTTGACGGTGCGCTCGCAGGCCGGAACGCAAGAGCGATCGCGGTAGTCGATGCACGGATCGCAGCACGCGGCGGCGTCCAAACGGGCGGCGCGACGCAATGCCGCGGCGTCGGCCGTCGTCGGGGAGATCGCACCGGGAGCGAAAGCAGCCAGCAGCGCAAACAGAGCCAGGGAGTATTTCGAAACCATTTCCATCACCTATTGAAAGTACCGGAAGCCCCAAAGGCGTGGGCCGCCGTGCGGCCCGCCACCCAAAACATGGCTTATCTTGCCCAAAATGCCAATTCACGGCAAGCCACCCAGTCGGAAAAGTCGCTGGCGCACTTGGGCCGAACTTCGCCGGCCCAGGTGGTTCTCGCCGCGATTGCGCCCGGTTTTGCCGGTTAGGCCTGCTAGATGGCGGCGAAACGTATCCGTATTCCCTCTAACGGCCCTGGTTATTTTGCCACTTGGCCCGGCTTGACCTAGAGTTCGTTTGGCGGATCGAACCGACTCCCCGGCGGCCCGCCCCATCAAAAACCCCGCGCCCAGGCCGGAAGGAATTGGTGGCGAAACACCTTATCGAAAACCAGACATCGCACCGGCATCTCCTCCGCCGGGGCTCGCCGTCCCAGCTTGCGATCGCAGGCGACGGCCGGAAAAACGCCTAGTCGAGGCTCGGACTTCAGCGACGGAACCACGCAGTGGCCGAACAAGACTTACTCACGAGCTTGGGTTGGGATTCCGTGCGAGGCGCGCTGGCGGATTGCAGCGTGCAGGCACAGGAATTCGAATCCTTTCTGACGTCGCAGCTCGAAGCCCTCGAGCAGCGTTTCCACCGGCTCACGGAACGTGAGCGCCATCTGCAGTTCGACGCCGAGAGTACGATCTTGGCGACGCAGGCGGAGCAATCCGAGGCGTCGCGGCAAGTCGAGAAACTCACCGCCGAACTGGCGCAGGCCCGCGAGAAGATCGAGCGCCTGGAACGCTCCACCGCCAAGGGCAACGCCGCCGAATCGGAAATCAGCATTCTGCGGCAAGAGCTGGAAAAGGCCGCCGCGCAGTCCTCGCGAATGGCGGGCATGGCCGTCGAGCTGGCCGACGCCCGAGCGGAACTCGCCGAACTCAAGGGCCGCCAGGGCGCCAGCCAGACGCAAATCGTCTCCGACTTGGAACGCCGTCTACGCGAGGTCGAGCAAGATCGCGCCGCGTTGGAAACCGAGTTGGACCACATTCGCAAACGGGCCGCCGAGGCGAACTCCGCGCTGGCCGAGCACAAGCGCCGCGAAGTGGAAGAGCGCGCCGAATGGTCCGGCGAACTTAAACAACTGCGCCGAGCCTTGGAAAAGCAATCCATGTTGCTCGTCGAGCAACAAGAAACCGGCGCGAGCTCCACGCGTAAGACCGTACCGGTACGCGGCGATTCGACGCCGACGATTTCCGATCCGGTCGTCGACTCCGTGATGGAACAATTCGAATCGTTGCAGAGGGACATGATCAAACGTCGTCAACAGAAGAACATCAAGAACGGGCATCAAGGGGTGGCGCCGTGAGAGTCAAATTCCGCGACCTCGTGACCAAGCTGCAAGCCGTGCCGCGGCATCGCTGGGCCTGGCTATCGGCCGGCGTCGGCGGCGCGTGTCTCGTCTTCGGCGGTTGGTGGAATAGTCTG
>JALHLM010000191.1 GCA_022844585.1 Pirellulales bacterium
CGCTCACGACCAGGACTCTTAACCCCAGCCGCTTACGGTGGTTTGCAACCTGCTCCTGTAAGCCGATTGCGGGAGGCCGCCTCCCATCTCTCACGCCGCTTGCTGCGGCACACTGATGTTGTTCAGCCAGCGGAACATGCGCAGCGAGTAGAACTGCCCTGTGTCGCTATAGAGTTCCGGGCCGAAGCAGCCGAGCACTCCGGCGGCGATGCGTTCGTTCAAGTCGGCGTTCGGGCTCGGATCGATCAGGCTGCGGCGAAACGCCGCGCGGAGCGAGGCCAGCAACAGGCCCCAGACTTGCGCGTCGCTGATCAGGCCCGCTTGATAGTGCAAATCGAGCGCGAATTCCCGCGCCCGTTCGCTGTCCACGGCGAAGGTCGCTACTTCGGCGGATTGGAGCAATCGTCCGACGAGGACGTCCGACCAGCGTTCGGAACGGCGCCGCAAGCGATTGAGTTCGACCGCCGTTTCCGGAGAGAAATGGGTGCCGTGCAAAAGTAGCTTGAGAGCGCGATTGCGCGCCTCCATGTGCGAGAGCATCACGCTGCGGGCGATCATTTCGCCGTCGCCTTGACCGTGCAGCGTGCTCCGCGCCGCGAGGACTGCCGTCCAGACGCGGGTCAGCACTTCGCTGGTGAAAATTTCTTCCACCAGGCCGGGCAGGTTCGCCGCGCGGTCGCGGGGATGGCTGGTTTCGACCATCCGCGGTTGCAGCGAGCGGAGCCAGCGATCCAGGCGGCATTTCGACGCCACCCAGTATTGCTCCAGGGACTCGCCGGACAATTCAAATCGCCCACCGATAATCACCGGGCCATGATGGGCCACCAGCGCGGCCAGCTCGACGAGGTCGCGGGCATGCAAAGACATGAACAGGGCTCAAGAAGAGTGCGATGACGCCTGCCGCGAGGCAAGCCGTGGGGCGTCCGTCGCCGAACCGGGAGAGCCCGAGGGGACCAAGGCTCTCCCGGTCGGCTGGGAGAAGGACGTTACGAGAAGGGAAAGGCAAACGGGATGCCAACCGGCGGAGAAGGTGTGCTCGAGCGACGTCAATGCAAGGCGGCTTAGCGACTTGCGCGCGAAATCAGAATTCCGTCGCAGAGCGCTGGCGGGACGGCGCGTTGAATAAATGCAACGCTCGATGTTCGATAAGCACAACAATAAAGCGTTGACAAAGAGTAGAGCCAGAAGCGTCAGCGCCTGGAGCGCGCTGGAGAAAGCGATTTACTCGGCGCGCTCCGGGCGCTCATGCTTCCGGCTCTATGGACTCGCTTGATTCGCCTGGTTCGATCAATTGCTACTGCTGCGTAATCAACCGCTTCATCTCGCGCACCGCCTGTTCCATGCCGACCATGATGGCTCGGGCGACAATGCTGTGGCCGATGTTCAGTTCGCACATGTGCGGGATCTCGGCGACCGGGCGGACGTTTTGGTAGTTGAGGCCATGCCCGGCGTGGAGCGTCATGCCGGCCGTGACGATGGCTGCGCCAGCTTCGCGCAACAGATTCAACTCATGCTCGCGCTGCTTGCCTTGCGCCAGCGCGTACGCGCCGGTATGTAGCTCGACGCCGTTGACGCCGAGTTGATCGGCCAGGGCGATTTGGCGCGGATCGGGATCCAGAAAGAGACTTACTTCGATGCCCGCTTGCTGCAGTTTCGCGGTCGTCGCAGCGACGCGCTCGCGTTGCGAGACGACGTCGAGCCCGCCTTCCGTGGTGACTTCCTCGCGTCGCTCCGGCACAAGCGTCACCTGGTGCGGCTTCACTTCGCAGGCCAGCGCGGTGATCTCGTTGCAGCAGGCCATCTCCAGGTTGAGCTTCACGTGTACCGACTCGCGCAGCACGCGGACGTCGCGATCGATGATGTGCCGGCGGTCTTCGCGGAGGTGGATCGTAATCCCGTCCGCGCCGCCGATCTCCGCGAGCGCCGCCGCCCACACGGGGTCCGGCTCATAAGTCCGCCGCGCCTGCCGCACCGTCGCCACATGATCAATATTTACACCCAGCAAAGCCATCCGCCGCGTCTCCAAGAAAAGAGGTCGTCGCCCGCGATTATACCGTCGCGGACACGAAACGGCGTGGTGCGGTTCGGCACAGGTCACATTCCGATTTCACCGCAGAGGCGCTGAGACGCGGAGGGGGCAGATGGAGCAGTGGCCGAACTGCTGCAGGACGCAACGCTCTATGGCGCTATTCATCACTCCGCACTCGTCATTTCCTCCCTCCCCCTCTGCGTCTCCGCGTCTCTGCGTTGAAAAAGTAAAAGACTCCAGTGCCCAACGTCAGCAGCGCCAGGCATGTAGGTTCTGGGACGTAGGTGAATTCGATGCCGGAGCCGTCCAGGATCTGGCCGTCGAAATCCTGTCCCGGCGTTTCGGCGCCGAAGCGGGTGGAGATAAACGTGCCGTTGAAGCGGTCCGTTTCCTCGAAGTAGTGAAACGTCCCCGCGCCAGACCATCCGAGGTCACCGCCCAGGAGCGAGAGGCCGCCGTCGTTGCCCGGCAAGGGTGCGACGGGAAACGCGATGTCGGTGTAGAAATTCGCCGCATCCGAACCGGCGAACGATTCGACGTCCAACACGATTCTGGCCGAAGTGACTTCCTTGCCCACGGCCGGGTTATCGCCAAACAAGAACGCCAGGTAGGAGTTGCCGACTTGGGCGAAGTTGAAGGTGATGGTGGCGGCCTGCGTGGGAGTCGCGACGAGCGAAGTCAAGAAGATGGCCAGCAGCCATCGCGTGATCGACATGTTGAATCCTCTGGCAGCGGGTGAAATCTCAGGCGGTGATCGCCCTATGATTCTCACTCGGACGCTGAAGGTCAACTATTGGTTCCGATGCTGCTACGTCAGCGTTGCTCTACAAAGCCCGCACCGCGATCCCGGCCGCGACACAAATCCCCAGCACCAGGAACAAATTCCATTTCAGCCGCATCAACATCACCGCGGCCGCGATGGCGATGGTGGCCGCGGCCCAGTCGATGGTGTTCCAAACCGGGACGTCGATGTGGCCGCCGGGGAAGGACCATGGCGTGCGTTCCGCGAACAGCGTACGGAGGGCGAACCAGATGGCCAGGTTGAGGATCACGCCGACGACTGCGGCCGTGACCGCCGAGAGGGCGCTGCTCCAGAGCGCGCTGTTGCGCAGGCGCTCGACGTACGGCGCGCCGACGAAGATATACAAGAAGCAGGGCACATACGTGACCCAGGTCGTGATCAGCGAGGCGACGACGCCCGCCATGATCGGCGAAAACGGCGCCGGTTGCCGGTACGCGCCGAGAAACGCCACGTACTGCACCACTTGAATCAGCGGGCCGGGCGTCGTTTCCGCCATGCCGAGGCCGTCGATCATTTCGCCTTCGTCGATCCAGCCGTATTTCTCGACCGACTGCTGCCCGACGTACGGCAACACCGCATAGGCGCCGCCAAAGGTAACGACCGCCGCTTTGCTGAAGAAGGCGCCTTCCTGCACGAGCACGTGCTCGCGCCCCAGCCAGGCCGTGAGCGCCGCGAGCGGGACGAACCATAGCAACAAACATGTAACGCCGACTCGCAAGGTGCGGCCCCAACTGGGCGCGATATGCGTGAGCGCCGCTTCGTCGACGACGGGCGTCAACTCCAACGCCTTGGCGTCCGCCTTGTGGCCGCGCATCAAGTGGAACGTCTCCGGCCGCCAGCGCCCGCCGCAAAAACCGATCACGCCGGCCGTGAACACGATCAACGGAAACGGCACATGAAAGGCGAAGATGGCGACAAACGCGGCGGCCGCGATCGCGACCATCACGGCATTCTTCAACACGCGCTTGCTGATTCGCAACACCGCTTCGAGCACGACGGCAACGATCGCGGGCTTCAAACCATAGAAGAGCGAGGTGATGAACTCCGTGTCCTGATACTCGGCGTAGAGAACGCTCAACGCGAGAATCGACACGAAGCCTGGTAGCACGAACAGAATGCCGGCCGTCAGGCCGCCGAGCGTGCGATGCAGCAGCCAGCCGATGTAGATGCACAATTGCTGCGCTTCCGGGCCCGGCAGCAACGTGCAGAAATTCAACGCGTGCAGAAAGCGTTGTTCGCTGATCCAGCGTTTCTGCTCGACCAGAATGCGATGCATCACCGCAATCTGCCCGGCCGGTCCGCCGAAACTCAATGCCGCGATTTTCGCCCAGACCCAAAAGGCCTCGCGATACGTCACGCCGCGCGGTAAATCGGCGGCGTCAGCAGCGTCAGACATAAACGCTCGATGCGTGGCGGAAAACGGGACGAGACCGCCAACATACTAGCCCGTAGCGCCAGCGAGGGAGAGTGGGCGTCGCCGAAAAAACCAGGACGAAACGCTCAACGGCGCTGATTGCGAATCGCCAATAGTCGTTGAGAGTTTCATCGTTTGGTTGATATCGACGTCAACTCTCCCTCGCTGGCGCTACGGGCTAGTATTGGTGCGCTGGCCCAGCCGCGTCTAGCGGTAGTACGGATTCTGTACCCGACGCGCCGACGGTCCGTCGATGGGGCGGACGTGGCGGACGCGGCCTTGGGGTTGCGTGCGTTGGACCGAGACGGCTTTGGGGGCGTCGACGGTCGTCACGTTGCCGGCTTCGTCGCGCACTTCGAGACGCAAGTAAATCAGCTCCGGCAGGGCCCCGTCGGGCTCCCAGGCATAGTGGCCGGAGTTTTCCAGGCCGGCCGCGATGCGAATAAATGGCCCACCGGCATGTTCGCTATAGAGCAGCGCCACCGCGTCGGGGGCGAGGAACGGATCGTCGGCCTTCCAATCGACCAGCAAGGTGCCCGCCTGCGCGCCTTCGCCTTCGCTCGCGCCGAGCAGTTCCACCTCGGGCTTCGTCTTATCGACGCCGATCCAGATCGCGGGCTTCTCGCCCGCTCGCGGTTGCTCGCCGCCGATGCCGGCGCCGGATTCCACGGCGATCAGGAAGCCGTACATGCCTTCGCCTTCGACCGAAACGATCAGCGGTGAGCGGCAATCGGAGTCGACGCCGTAGCTCTTCCAGGTGAGACCGGCATCGCGCGTCCCCCACAGCTCGACACGCTTCACGCCGTGCGGGCCGATCGATTCCACGTCGTATTCCAATTCGAACTTCGTGGAGTTGACCATCCGCGGACGCTCGCCTTCGGTGCTCGGCACAGGACCGGTCGTCGGAGCGTGCAGATTCGGTGCTGGGAGCGTGCTCTGCGATTTGAAGGCTGGATTCCGTTCTTGCGCTTGCTGCGTCAGGGCACTGACATCGACACGCGCTGGTGGAACATACGGTTCGCGCGTTTCCTTGCTGTAGACTTTGCCGCCGTCGGTAGCCGACCCCAGCGCCGGACCGGCCGCGAAGGGCTCGGCGTCCAAAGGGATCAGTTCAGCGCTGTCCAGTTCCGGCTGATTGGAAAAAGACGCCGATTGCATCGGCGACGGATTCACCGACGGCAACGCTTCGTGCGTGTCCGACGCGTAACGACTCTTCGCGTCGTAAGGCGAGCCCGTGGTTTCCGCTTGCTCGTAAGGCATCGAGGCCTGGCGATTCGCTTCCCAGCGCACCGCGCCCGGCGTAGTTTCTTCATTCGCCGAGACGGCAACGTTGGTGGCGGGCGTCTCATCCCAGACGGGCGTGGAATCACTCGCCGGGCGGACCATCATCGGCGCTCGCCCCGCGGTCTGGCGGGGCCGTCCGCCGCCGATCGGTTGTACCTGGACTTGCATCACCGCCGGGTTGCCGGCCTTGTCGCGCACTTCCGCGCGGAGGTTCATCGCCGTGCGCACACCGACGACCGGTAGCACGGCTTCGCCGTTATAGATCGAGCCGCTCGTATCCCCATGCAATGGCGGCGTGGAGACTTCTTGCCAGCCTTCGCGATCCTCGATCCCTTGATATACCAGCTTGAACGATTCGAGATCGAGTTGCGAATCTTCGACGCGCCAACGCGCCGTCACTTCGCCGGCTGGGCCGCGCTCAGCCGTCAACTCGATCACGGGCGCCGCGGTATCGACGACCACAATCAATTCCGGTGCGGGCGGGCGCTCGGGGCGCAGGCGGCCGGTGCGGTCGTAGGTGCGGACCATGAAGCCGTATTCGCCGTCGGCCGAGGCACGGAAATTGAAGCCGCCTTCATCCGGCGCGGCTTCTTCCGCCAGACGCCAGTTGCCTGTCACTGGATCCAGGACATGCAACTGCACCTTCACCGGTTGCCGATCTGTCCGTTGCGTCGGTTCAATCTGAAACGGGATCGTGAACCACGACTGGCGCGTGACCACGCGCCCCGGCTTGTCGGCGGCGGCCCAGGCGGTCGCGCCACAAATCGACGTGCCGAGAGCGAGTGTCCAAATCAACTTCCGCATGTTGCAGCCCCCCGGCGCAAAATGAATGGCGGTGAAATCGCGCCTTCAGGAACGATCGGCGCAGCCTGCCACGCAACTGGTATCGGTGCCGGTCCGCCTGCGGCTTGAACCGCATGTTCACACAGCTAAGCCTGGGAAAGCTGCGCAAAGTATTCCGGCGGTCGCCCTAAATGCCGGTGGACTTTTTCGATGCTTTCCTGGAAAGTAAGCGCCTTCTCAGCCTACATATGCGGAGCGGCATGCGCGTGACCACGTCGGCGGACAACCCGGTACAAATCGGCCCCTATCGCGTCGGGCGCGGGCAGCCGCTGCTCTTGATCGCCGGGCCGTGCGTGCTGGAGACGGAATCGCTGGCCCTCCGTATCGCCGAGACGCTCCGGGCCCTCGCCTTAAAACTGCCGGCACAACTGGTCTTCAAGGCCTCCTTCGACAAGGCGAACCGCACCAGCGGCAGCGCCTTCCGCGGCCTGGGGGTCGAAGAAGGCCTGCGGATCCTGGAGAAGGTCCGCCAGGCAACTGGCTTGCCGGTGACGACCGACATTCACGAATCGCACCAGGCCGCGCCGGTGGCCGAGGTGTGTGAAATACTGCAGATTCCGGCCTTCCTCGCCCGTCAGACCGACCTTTTAGTGGCCGCCGCGAAAACTGGCCGAGCGGTGAACGTCAAAAAAGGTCAGTTCATGGCCCCCGGCGATATGCGGCACGTCGTCGGCAAGTTGACGGAATCCGGCTGTGGCAGGATCTTACTCTGCGAGCGCGGCACATTCTTTGGCTACGGCCGCCTCGTCAATGATTTCCGCGCCATCCCCCAGATGCAGGCGCTTGGCCCGCCAGTGATCTTTGACGCCACGCACAGCGTACAAGAGCCTGGGGCCCTGGATGGGCGAACGGGCGGCAACCGCGCGATGGTCGAACCACTGGCGCGGGCCGCCGTGGCGGTCGGCGCGGACGGACTCTTCTTCGAAACCCATCCGGACCCCGACTCCTCTCCCAGCGACGGCCCCAACATGATTCCGCTCGACCAGTTCGGGGCGATGCTGGAACGGCTCTGGCGAATCCGACAAACCATTGAGGGATTGCGTGATTAGGCTTTCAGGCGGAATTGTTGACACTAATGTGACGCGCCAGCGAGGGGGAGCGGACGCTGTCCTCGGCGCGAGGTTCGATTCATCTTCAACGTCAACTCCCCCTCGCTGGCGCTTCGGGTTGGTGTGGTGCTTTGCCACATTGCTATGCGTTGCTGGTTGCATTGAGAAACCGCGGAGCGGGATTTCGGCTGCGAACCAAGGGGGCGGCGGCAATGAGGGCAGTCCCGATGTGCGGCGGGCCGACGAGTTGTTCGAGTCGTCGGTGAGGTCGCTTCAGGAACTGAACGCGCTGGCAAATCTCTCTCGTTATCGCGACGTCAATCAGTTCGACGTGCTGAGCACGCAACTCAAGGACTGGCTGCAAACCCGGCAACCGCCGACTGCCTGGGAACCGGACCCGACCGAGACGGTGCTCGCCAAAATCACCGATCGATTGAGCGGCTGGGTGAAGGTGCATGCCGAGGACATCCCTTGGGCGCCGGATCCGCTGGTCGCCACGCTGCCGGAGTCGCTGCGCGCCATCCCCGAGATGCAAACACTCGACGCGCTCGACTACAGCGACCAAGACGGCCATTCCTTGCGCGAAGCGTTGTGGCTAAATCAGATCTCCTCCAACCTCGTGGCCGAAACCAAGGACGATCTCGCCGCGGCGACGAAGATGTTCGATTGGATCGTCCGCAACGTCCAACTCGAAGGCCCCGGGCCGCTGGATGAAGCCAGCGAAGCGAAGCCGCCCTTGTTGCGCCGGCTCCCTTGGCAGACTGTGCTTTATGGAATGGGGACCGCCGAGGAACGCGCCTGGACGTTCGTCTGCATGGCGCGCCAACAGGGCCTGCGCGTGGTGATGCTCGCGCTGCGCGACGCCGATGCGAACGCCGCGCCGCGTCCGTGGATTCCGGCCTTGATCCACGAAGGCAACTTCTACCTGTTCGATACACAACTCGGGCTGCCGATTCCCGGACCAGGCGGCGAAGGCATCGCCACCCTGGCGCAAGTCGCCGCCGACGACCGCTTGTTGCGAAAACTCGATCTCAGCGAGCAACGTCCTTATCCGGTGCGTGCCGCCGATCTGGAGAAAGTCACCGTCTGGATCGAGGCCTCGCCGGCATATCTCTCGAAGCGGATGGCGATCCTGGAAAGCGCCTTGAGCGCAAAAGACAAACTGATCCTCGCCGGGCAACCGACCGCCTGGACCGAGCAAATCAAGTCGCTGCCCAACGTGGGGAGCGTCGCCCTCTGGCCGCTGCCGCAACAAACCTTCGCCGACGCCGCCACGCTGGCCATGCCTGGCCGCACCGCGGCGGTGCAGGAATTCATGGCGATGATCACGATCCCGGAGCTCTGGAAAGGGCGCGTGCTGCACTGGCGCCGCGAGCACGAAACGAAAGACACCAACGCGGTCACGTTCTACTATCGCGCGATGCCCACGGATAAGGAACTGGCGCAGTTGCCGGAAAATCGCCCGGACTTGCGCGACTACAGCCTCCGCGCTAAGCAGAACGCCACGTATTGGCTCGGGCTATTGCAAATCGATCGCGGCGAACCAGCCAGCGCGGTGCAGTATTTTCAACGCCTGACGCTCGACGTTTGGCCGGACGGACCTTGGACGTCCGGCGCGAAATACAACCTCGCCCGCGTCTACGAAGCCACGGGCGAACCAGCAAAAGCCGCTGCCCTCTACGCGGCCGACGTCTCCCCCCAATTTCACGGCAACCGCCTCCGCGGCAAATGGCTGGCGGAAAAACAGGCGACGCCGTAGGGAGGATTTTTGCCCGCGAAACACGCGAAACACACGAAAAGAGGAGGGAGGTCCACGGAACCCCCGTAATGATTCGGAAATGGACGGAATTGGGACTAGGCTGGCCGAATTGCCACGAGTTGGCGATTTTCCCAATCCTCAATTCCCGTATTTAACCGCATGCTCCGTGGACTCCTCCCCCTTTCGTGTGTTTCGCGTGTTTCGCGGGCTATTCCCCGGTAACGCCGGGACTCGGTTTGTCCCCTTCCGAACCTTTTTCTATAATCCCCCGTCTTGGCTGGCGTCGATTGAGCTGCAACGGGAGGGGTCCGCGGGATGCGTTTCACCAAAATGCATGGGCTGGGCAACGACTATGTGTATGTCGATTGCTTCCATGAAACTCCGCCGAATGATCCGGCGAAGTTGGCGCGCGCCATTGCGGACCGACATTGTGGGGTCGGTGGCGACGGGCTGATTCTCATTTGTCCCTCGGAACGCGCTGACGCCCGGATGCGGATGTTCAACGCCGATGGGTCGGAATCGCAGATGTGCGGAAACGGCATCCGCTGCGTCGCGAAGTACGTCTACGACCACGGCATCGCCGCGAAGCCGAGCCTGGCGATCGAAACCGGTCGCGGCGTGTTGCAGTTGGAACTCTCCGTCCGCGCCGGCAAGGTGGACCGCGTACGCGTCAACATGGGCGAGCCGATCCTGGACGGTCCGAAGATTCCCACCACGTGGCCCGGTAACCCCGTGGTCAACGCGCCGCTGGAAGTGGCCGGACGCAAGTTGCAGGTCACCTGCGTGTCGATGGGCAACCCGCACTGCATCACTTATGTCGATCAACTCAACGACGACTGGGTCCATGTCGTCGGCCGCGCGATTGAAACCGATCCGCATTTCCCGGAGCGCGTCAACGCGGAAATGATTGAAATCATTTCCCCGCGCGAAGTGAACATGCG
>JALHLM010000192.1 GCA_022844585.1 Pirellulales bacterium
ATCGCACGCTCGACGCGTTCTTGCGCAGATACGTCATCTACACCTGAGGGAAACGGATGCCGTCGCGGCCAACAGGAAGTTTGACATTTTTGTCAATCGTGACCTACACTTTCGCACGGCCATAAAGTCCGTACCCGAGGCGTCGAAGAAAAGAATACATATTGCGCGAGGTTCCGGCCATGCCCGTTACTGTCACCTCGAAGACCTGGAAGAACGAGCTGAAGAAGCAGAAGGTCGACAAAGACGCTGGCTTTGGCGACGCCCTGGACGACTACGACAAAGTAGCGGGCAAGAATCTGAAGAAAGAAGCCGACGCCTTGGAGGAAGCCACCAAGAAGGCGCTGGCGGCAGGCAAGCTACTCAAAACGAACAAGGAGTTGGCCGCAATCGCCGACACCTTTGTGATCCAGGCCAAGGCCGAACTGCGGCGCGTCAACGAAGCGCTCAAGTCCGCCGAGGAAGATGAGGGTGCCGAAGCGGAAGGCGAAGACAAGGAATTGAAGCTCGGCCTCCGTCGCGCCCGCACGCAGGAGATGTTCTTCGCGCTCGTGTTCAAGGGGAGCAGCGAAGGCAAGCTGTTGATTTCGAAGATGAAAGTTAAGCCGGCGATCATTACCGAGGCGAAAAAAGACATGGGCGGCGGCCGCGTGCTGCGCGGCAAGGTCTCCTATGCTAACGGCGACCATCAATTCGTCACGAAGCAAGATCCGCCCGCCACGATGGCGAAACTCATCAAAAAGCTCGCCAAGGAACAGGCCGGCATCATGATCAAGCCCATCTGCCGCGGCGGCGGTGATGAGGATGAAACCGAGGAGTGACCGATCCGACCATTGCGACAAGTGCGGCGTTACACGTCATTCTTCGCGTCAGGCAAATGCAAACCCCAATTCCGCGTCGGGCGAATTGAAGCCCCAACGGGGCGACCGTTAGTAGCCAGCGGTGAGCGAAGCGAACCCCTGGTAAACGTGCGAACGAAAACCCAGTAGCCCCAACGGGGCGGCCGAATGCTCCGAAGGCAATTCTCCGATCACCCGAAAATCGTCGCGCGACGCAACACTAGCTCGACTTCCGTGCCGCATCGATCAACGTCCCCGCGCCCTTCGATAACAGCTCCGTGGCCACGAACTCGCCAAGATGTTCGGCGTCTTCGGAATCGCCGCTGATCACGGCCTCCAATCGGCGCACGCCGTCGAGACTCGTCACCACGCCGGTCAAGTGCAAGACGCCATCCTCCATGCGCCCCCAGCCGGCGACAGGTGCGAGACAGCCGCCATGCAACGCGGCCAGCATCGCGCGTTCGCTGCGCACCGCCGCAAACGTGGCGTCGTGATTCAACGGGCGCAACAATTCCGCGGTCCGCGAATCATCGGCGCGAATTTCAATCCCGAGCGCGCCTTGCCCGACGGCGGGCAACATCAGCGAGAGCGGTAGGACTTCGGTGATCCGCTCGGCGAGTCCCAAACGCCGCAGTCCAGCCTCGGCCAGCACGATGGCGTCGTACTCGCCGTCATCCAGCTTGCGCAAGCGCGTATCGACATTGCCGCGCAGGTCGAGCATCTCGAGATCGCGCCGCGCGTGCCAGAGTTGCGACCGCCGCCGCGCACTGCCGGTGCCGATTCGTGCGCCAGGTTTCAAATCAGCGAACTTCGCGTCTCCGCGACTGATGAGACAGTCCGCCACCGGCGCCCGTTCTGGCACAGCGCCCAATGTGAGTCCCTCGGGCCCGGCCGTCGGCAGGTCCTTCAAGCTGTGTACCGCAAGATCGATGCGATGGTCCAGCAAAGCTTGCTGCAGTTCCTTCGTGAAAACTCCTTCACTGCCCAGCCCCGCCACCGGCCCCTCTTGTTGGCGATCTCCGGTGGTACGGATCAGCACCAGTTCCACGCTGGTCCCTAACTCCGCGAGCCGCGCGGCGGTCCATTCCGCTTGCCAGCGCGCCAAGGCGCTGCCACGAGTACCAATGCGAACGTGCGGGAAAATTGCCATGTCGGCACCATAGCAAATCGCCCACCCGCCGATAACCCAAGGCTGGCCATGCGCTTGCCTTGTCCCGCGGGCGGCTCGCGGATATCAATGTTATAGAGACTGTCACGGCTGCCGCGCGGCGAAGCCGACGCTCAACAGAGGTTCTCGGAGGCTTCACGGAACGGAATGAGCTCCCCGCACGGCGCCGGACCGGCGCATCGCGAAGCGCATGATCCCTATGCGGCGTTGCGCCTCCGGGACGTGCGGCTCTACCTGATGGGGAGTTTTCTCGCCGCGTTCGGGCTGCAAGTGCAGACCGCGGCCGTGTTCTGGCAGATTTACGAGCGCACCGGCTCAAAGCTCCAGATCGCCTTGGTCGGCCTTGTGCAAGTGATTCCGGTCATCGCACTAACGTTGCCGGCCGGCTATTTCGCCGATCGCTTGAATCGGAAGCACCTGGTCATCCTGTCGCTGGCAGTGATCGGCTGCTGTTCGCTGGGCCTGGCCGTCGTTTCGCTGATGGACGCGCCGATCGGCTGGATGTACGTGTTTCTGTTCGGCACCGGCGTCGCGCGCTCGCTGCAGCAGCCGGCGAAATCGGCGCTCTTCCCACAGTTGGTGCCGCGCGAGCACTTCACCAATGCCGTGACGTGGGGCACCTCGACGTACCAATTCGCCTCGATCACCGGCCCGGCCGTTTGCGGCGGCCTGTTGTGGTGGTTCGCCGAGCCGGCCATCGCGTATTTCCTGAGCGCGGCCGCGGCGTTTGTGTTCACGTTTTTGCTTGGAACGGTCAACTATCGGTTCACGCCGACGGTACAGACCGATTCGCCCGTGCGCGAAGTGATCGCCGGCGCAAAATTCGTCTGGAGCGCCAAAGTCGTGCTCGGCGCGACCGCCCTCGATATGTTCGCCGTGCTGTTGGGCGGCGCCGAAGCGCTGTTCTCGGTCTACGCCAACGATATCCTGTTCGCTGGTCCGATCGGTTACGGGGCCATGCTCGCCGCGCAACCAGTCGGCGCGCTCGCCATGTCGTTCGTGCAATCACATCGTCGCCCGTTCGATCACGCCGGCGTGGCGCTCCTGTGGTCCGTCGTCGGCTTCGGGCTAACCACAATCGCCTTCGGCCTTTCGACCAGCTTGCCGTTCTCACTCTTCATGCTGGTCCTGATGGGCGCCTGCGATAACGTGAGCGTCGTACTGCGCCACACGCTGGTGCAGATGCTTACGCCAGACGCCATGCGCGGCCGCGTCTCCGCGATCAACAGTATGTTCATCTCCATCTCGAACGAACTCGGCGGCTTCGAATCCGGCGCGGTCGCCCATTGGACTTCCCCCATCTTCGCCGTCGTCACCGGCGGCCTGGGAACGATCATGGTCGCAGCCTTAGCGGCCGTCGGCCTGCCGGAACTACGGCGCTACCAACGCTCGGCGGCGCTGCGCGCAGAACGCGAAGTAGCGCAAGAAGAAATCGAAGCGACGGTATAGGCGCTAATGACGAATGTCGAAATCCGAATGACGAATGAATGAATGACGAATGAATGAATGACGAATGACCTTGTCGAATCTACCCCTCAAGCGCAACATTCGTCATTCAGTCATTCGGATTTGATTCGTCATTCGGATTTCGACATTCGACATTCCGCGCCTACGCGGCCCTTTGCCCGCCCCGGCTTGCCACCCCGTTCGGGCCGTCCCAGCGGCGGATGGTCGCCGCCGCGAGGTGGCCGCCGAATGCCACCGACACCTTGAGGGCGTGCTCGAATTCCAGGCGGCGTCCGACGAGCGGGACGCAATCGAGGTCGCAGGCCGGGTCGGGGTGATTGAGGTTGATCGTTGGCGGGACGTAGCCGTCGCGGAGGGCGAGCGTCGTGATCGCCAATTCCACGCTCCCCGCGGCGTTGACCAGGTGCCCGAGCATCGACTTCGTCGCGCTTACGCAGGTGGCGTCGGCGGAGGCGCCGAAGGCCCGACGGATGCCACGTGTTTCCACCAGGTCGTTCTGCTGCGTCCCGGTCCCGTGGGCGTTGATGTACGCGATGTCGGCGGGCGAGAGCCGGGCGTCGCGGAGCGTCGCGTTGATCAGGTAGGCCAGGGCCTCGCTTCCTTCATCCAGGCCGGTCACGTGATGCGCCTCGGCGAGCATTTTTCCACTGACGAGTTGAGCGTAGATCTTCGCTCCGCGCCGCTGGGCGTGGCTGAGCCGTTCCAGGACGAACATCGCCGAGCCTTCGCCCATCACGAAGCCGCAACGATCAATATCGAACGGCCGGCAGGCCTGCGTAGGGTCCTCATGCTGAGCGAGCACCCGCATTTGCCGGAAGCCGGCCGCGAACAACGGATGCAAGCCCTCCGCACTGCCGGCCAGGGCGATATCGCATTGCTCGTCGCGAATCGCCCGCACGGCGGCCAGAATGTCGATCAGCCCGCTGGCACAGGCCGTGGAATGGCACATCCGCGGCCCGTTCAGGCCATACCGGTTCGCCACCAGCCAGCAGGCCGTGTTGGGCATCCATTGATGCCACCAAGGGACGACGTGCGGCAGGACCAGGTCGTACCGCTCGAAGAGCGAGGCGATCCAGTTGGTGTCCCCCATGTGGCCGCTGATGGCACAGCCGAACCGGTCGCGGTCAACGTCGGTCCAGTCGATCGTGGCGTCGGCCAGGGCTTCCTCGGCCGCCCGTTGGCAGAGGGCGATCGGCTTGAGCTGGCCCAGGTACTCGGCCTCCAGATCGACCGGGGCCCCGATCAGCGTCCCGTCCTCGATCCCCTGCATGCCGACCAGGGCCTGCACGCCGCTTTTGCCCGCCTGGACCGCCTGCCAGACGCTCTCGCGGTCCTGGCCCACGGAAGCGATCATGCCGATCCCGGTAATGACGATCGGTTCGCGCTCGTCCATGGGGCGGCTCCTGGCGAAACAAAGCTGCAATTGCGACGTCGAGTGACGCCGGCCGCCAGCCAGTTAACCGAACAGGCATTCGCCGTCAACGGAAAGACAAGCTGACGCCGCGATTCTGCCGCTCTTATCGGTCTAATCCGCCGCGAAACTTCAACCGGCGTAATCGCCTCAACTTATGGCGATGTAGGTAGTATACGACCGGCCGTTCGCCGCACGCAAGCGGACCCACCTTTGGGTCGTGTCCTAACAGTGTAGTGCTGGGCCGATGTCGTGCTAGCGGAGAAGGTGAAACGATGCCATCCTGACGGCCGGTAGTAGCATCAGGCCGACAAAGAGCAGGATTTAAAGAACGATCCAGGTTTTGCTGGCAGCCGATCGCCTTGGACGCTGCCCCTCACTCTCCGGCGACCTGTAAGGGTTTTCGTCCATAGTAAGAACCCTGGGAAAGGAGACGCCTAAGGATTAGGCAGGGCTATTTTGAAACTCCGAAACTCTCAGCTCTCCCGTTCAGGTAACTGACGGTTGCCCACACAGAATTGTGGCCGTCCGGGTCTTCGATGTAAGTTTCATCAACTCGGGTCATGCCGCCGTGGACGCCAATGGACCAAGGCTCCATTCCCAGCACCTCGTGGACCTGCTCTTCAGACATCCCGACCTTGAGGTGGCGTATCCGCGTCGCTAGCTCGGAGTGGTTTTGCACGTAGATTTGAGAACCTATCGCGCATGCCGCTACCAAAATAAGCAGCGACCGCAGTCCAAACCGAAACCGCCATTTCCCGGGTGCGTCCATCCCCTGAGTCTAACAGGCGGCGGGGCTACTTCCAGTGTTCGTCGAAAAGTGTCCGAACAGTGTGATGCTGGGCTATTGCCGAAAATGTCGAACGAGCAAGTACACGCCCAATACGGTAAACGCGACGCACTGTGGAGCGCAAAAAGCGTGTTCCCAGTTTTTGAGCGTCCACGGCGAGTCCCATTTTTCCCAGACTGCATTCGACAGGCTGATGGACTTGTAGAAAAAGAAGAGCGTCATCACAGCCATGAACACTGGCTGGTCGAGGCGCTTCGCAAATCGACGGAGGCGTCCGTAGGCCAGCGGCGACTTGTACGGGTTATCGTCCATACCACCATCCTAACAGCCGTCCACCTACTCCGATCGGTCGTAGGCTGTGCGGCAGTTTCGCCAAAGAATCGCGACGCCTACTCCCGTCAGAAGCATCGCCATCACAAACGCGATAACTCCCATTCGGCGCACCTCGAAAGCCGGATACTTGTTCCCGGGTTCAATCATCGTACCGAAGGCGACAGTCCCAATTGTTGTGCCGAAACAAATCAAGGGAGCGGCGATGACCCATGCCCAAATGGACGCCCTACCCTGTGCAATTGGGCGATCACATTGGTTCGTCTCTGGCGACATGTACGGGTTGTCGTCCATATTAGTCATCCAATTCGTCGAGTTCTTCCAATTCTCGGATTCGACGGAGTTCCCAGCACGACCCAATGAAATAACCGATCGTCGCCATCAGCGGTCCTATGATCGCTGGACCGACTAACATCATCAGCACTGTACCCAAGGGCACCAGTCCGCATCCGCCAACGTTTT
Source organism: Pirellulales bacterium (assembly GCA_022844585.1). Lineage (GTDB taxonomy): Bacteria > Planctomycetota > Planctomycetia > Pirellulales > JALHLM01 > JALHLM01. Next base: position 6,465 of record JALHLM010000192.1, read on the forward strand.
CAGGAAGCGGTTGCTTGCACTGCTCCAGAACATGGACGCCATACGCAATTGGCGCACATGCACCAAGAACGCCGCCAAGACAGGCTAACCAAACGCTGGGTCGGAACTCGTCCATGCCCTGAGTCTAGCAGGCGGAATCTCGACCACCTACTCAGGGCGACGGTGGGTACGCCGTTTCAGAACAATGCAACCACTCCTATCACGGCAAATACAGCAAGGGCAGCCCACAGCCACATTGCTGCGCTCACCCACAATTCGATCGAATTGAAGGTGGTCTTGAGAAGCCCTCCGATCGACGCCGCTGCTCCGCATAGCGCGGCCGCAGCACAGACCATGCTGATTGGGCCGTCAATTTGAAATCGTTCCACGAAGAACCTACAGAGTCCAAGCGACGCCCCGAAGGCGGATAGCCAAATGAATGCCAATGCCATTTGACTCGGTGGCTTGCGCTCCATCCCCTGATTCTAACTTCCAGCCCGCGTAAATGCCGCACCTGACCAAAGGCCAAAGTAAACCACCCGCCGAAAATCGAATGATCGCCGCTGAGCAAATCGTCGTGCTCGATAAGTCGGACGCAGTTGGACTTTTGAATCCGGAGGTCAGCGACGATTCCGTTGAAAGCCTGTAGTTATGTGCGACGCCCCGCATCCCACCCCGCCTCAAACGCCGCCCTGAGCAACGACATCCCGCGTTCGTCCACCTTCTGGATGTGGCTGGACCACTCCACCCAGGCGGCCTCTTGATCCGCCGTGGCGGCTTCGTTCAGCGCAGCGGCGGCCTGCTTGGCTTGGGCCTGAATCTGCGCCGGTGAAGCCGGGGCCGCACGCTGAGGGCCGACCGATTCGGAAACGATCCGGGCGGCGTTGGCGTTCGGGTCTGGGTTGTGTTGGTGGTCGCGTCCCAACCTGAGGCATTCCGGACAAACGTCGTGGACGGCATCGCCTTGAGCCATGTTCGGCCAATAGTCAGCGGGCGATTCGGGCAGGGTCGGGTCGAATCGGTGAAAGAGCCGACCGCATCGCTGGCAATTGGAGAATGGCACGCCTTCATTGTACCAAGCGGTGACCGGGCAATCTTGCGGTCAAAGTAAACCAGTACCCGTTTCCCCCGCTTTTGACAGTTCTTTCCCCGCCAGCCTATACTTTCGATGGATCGGCGTTTACGGAATGGGCCTGTCCCCGGGGCGACTGCGCCGGGGCCGGGGCGAAAAAGGGAATCCTGATGAATAAATACGGTTCGCTCTGTGATGATTTCTACGTGAACCTGAATCTCAGCACGGAGATGGAACTGCCCACCAACCGCGAGACGGTGCTGCAATACTTCGAGCGGGTGCAGAAGACCTACCCCACCATGCGGAACTTCTACTGCCGCGAAAAGGGGGATTTCGTCCTGGAAGAGGACAAGGACCGCGGCCAGTATCGCTGGTGTACGATCGAACAGCGCCGGCTCTGCTCCGGCCAGGTGAACCCGGACAGCGTCGAGATGGCCCTGGAGCAGCACCGCCTGGTGCTCGACCTCGCCCCCTATATGCTCTCGCTCAGCCCCTTGGACTGCGAGGCCATGGACCTGCTGTTCGGATTCGACTTCACGTACCGCGGCAACCACAACCAACTGGTGGCCGAAGCCCTGGGAGTCAGCCCGGCCCTGGAACGCCTGTTCGAAATGCCCGGCACCGGCGTGGTGAGCTACGAGCCGAACATCACCCTCTCGCTGGACGAGGACTGCCGCACGCAGTGCCGGCTGAGCATCGAGTCCCGGACGAACGCCTACCAGATCCGCACCGGCGAATACCCGGAAGAACAGCTCAGCGTCTACTTCACCGCGCGGCAATACGGCAGCCTGGGCCCGAAAACCACGTTCGTGGACGCCCTCCAAGAACTCGCCGGCATCTGCGAGGACCTGGTGGACAAATACGTCGTCGAACAAGTGCTGCATCCCCTCGCGGCGCTGCGATAGTTACTTGAATGACGAATTTCGAAATCCGAATGACGAAAGAATGTCGAATGCTTAAATGACGAATGGCCAAACGTGAACGCAGCGGTAGCACTCTCCTCCATTCGTCATTCAGACATTCGGATTTCATTCGTCATTCGGATTTCGACATTCGTCATTCACCACACGTTGTCTCCTTCTCTTCGGCCCATCGCTAAACCATCTACGACGCTCCCCTATGCCGCGCTTTAGCCGATTGGTTGATGCGATCGAGCCCGAGATCGCTTTCGAGGTGCTGGCCCGGGCGCGCGAATTGACGGCCGCCGGGAAAGAAGTCATTGAGTTGGAAATCGGCGATAGTCCGTTTCCCTCGACTGCGGCGGCAAAGAAGGCCGGCGCGGCCGCGATCAAACGCAACGAGACTCGCTACTGCCCGTCGCTCGGCATCCCCGAGCTGCGCCGCGCCGCGGCCGATTACCTGAGCGAATCGCACGGCCTCGATCTGCGGGCCGAGAACATCATCGTCGGGCCGGGCGCGAAGACGTTCGAGCAGATGTTCTGCGAGGCCTTCATCGACCCCGGCGACAGCGTGCTGGTTTTCAGCCCGCACTTTCCGACCTATACGGCCAACATCTTGCGTCGCAACGGCCGGATGTGGTTCGCGCCGCTGCGCGAGGATCGCCAGTTTCGCCCTGATCCCAAGGATGTGCAGCGATTCCTGCGCGACGAACCACGCGCGCGGGCCATCTTCCTGAACAGCCCGCACAACCCGACAGGCGGCGTCGCGCATGCGGAAGATCTCTGCCTGATCGCCGACCTGGTGCGCGGTCTCGACGTGATGATCTTCTCCGACGAGCCCTACGATCAGATGGTCTGGAACGGCCCGCACCGTTCGATCCTGGAACATCCCGGGATGCTGGAACAAACCGTCGCCGCCTACACGCTCAGCAAATCGTACAGCATGAGCGGCTGGCGGATCGGCTTCGCGGCCGCGGAGCCCGAAGTCGTCGCGGCGCTCGGCAAGCTAACGAACACGGCGCTCTCGTGCGTCTCGCCGATCTCCCAATGGGCGGCCGTGGCCGCGCTCCGGGAAGATCACGAAGAGCGCGACAAGACGATGTTGAAGTTTCGTAACAAAGTGGTCCTACTTTCCGCCGCGCTGAACGCGATCGACGACGTGAGCTGCTCGATGCCGGGCGGAACGTTCTACGTGTTCCCGAACGTCTCGAAAATCTGCGAACGCCTCGACATCACCTCGCACGGACTGGCCATGTACTTGCTCGAAGCCGCCGACGACAAACTCGGCGTGGCCTGCCTCGGCGGCGAATGCTTCGGCGCGGCCGGCAAAGGCTTCCTGCGCTTCAGCTGCGCTCAGGACGACAAGCTCATCAAACGCGCCGTCGAGTTTTTGCCGGAAGCCTTCGCGAACCAGCCGCGCGTCGAACAATACCTAGCCGACAACCCACGCTTTCGCCTCAGCACCCCCGTGCGCACACACTAGCCCGCAACACTAGCCCGTAGCGCCAGCGAGGGGGAGAGGACGCCGCAACCAGCACCAAGATCAAACTCTCAACGACGTTGTAAGTAGCTTGATTCGACGTCGTTGAGAGTTTTGTCTTGTGTCCGTTGGCAACGTCAACTCTCCCTCGCTGGCGCTACGGGCTAGTGTTTGATAGTCGCCTGTTTCGAACTGCCGAGAGCCG
>JALHLM010000193.1:0-4300 GCA_022844585.1 Pirellulales bacterium
CGGTGAGCCGGCCTTTGGATTCGTGCCGCGCCACCATCGTGATCAGCGAGGCCGCCAGGGGCGCCGTGAATTCATCGCCGCCGACGATCTCGTCCAATCGCCGGGGCGATTCTCCGCGCAAGTATTCGATGACCTTGCTCGAACAACTGACCGGCGCGTGGGCTTCGCCGCCGTGGGCCAGCATCTCAGCGATGCCTTCCGCGAACCAGGTCGGGCCGGTCTGCCCGAAGGTTTGTACACAATAGGCGTGAACGATTTCGTGTTCCGGAATGCCCACGGTGGCCGCGGCGAAGACGGTGGCCTTGCGCGGCGCAACAGTGCTATGGTCATAGCCGCTGGAGACGGACCCGCCGCCGACGCCGCCGATCAACAGCCGCGCCGCCGGATGCGTGAACGATTCCGCGGGCCATTGGTCGAGTCGCTCGACGACGAAGGACTCGATCGGCTGTCGGGATGGCATTCCGAAGAGCCGTACGGCGGACTTGAGTGTCACGTCCAAGCGCTTGAGCAACGCCTTAGCGTCCGATTCGGGCAAATCCGTATGCAGGGCGAACCGCGCGGTGTTGTAGTCGGCCGGCTCGAACGACGCGGGAGTCGTCGCGGCCTGTTGAGCGCGCGCGGGACTTCCCAGAATGCAAACCGGAAAAACGCCCAGCAAGCAGACCAGCCCCCCGCCCACGGCGCGCACGAGGTGCGCCGGGTAACCGTCGTCGCTCAAGCTCTGTTCCTTTCAGCCGCCGCCGCGTGGCATCCTGCCCGGCCACGACACGATTTCGGCGCTCAAGACAATGCCTCAAGTGGGCTTCGCCCCGCAGGGCAAAGATTTTGCACGCAGAGCCACTTTAGGCACAACCGCCGAGAATAAAAAGCCCCCATTTTGGAGTTTTTCGGCTTGGCAGGACGAGTCGGGGTCAGCGCCGCGCCTCGCGCACCAGATGCGCCAGCTCCGGCCCGATCAGTTGCTGCACCGCCAATCGCACGCCGGCCGGTGAGCCCGGCATCGTCAGCACAACTTGCCTGTCGATCAGCCCGGCCACCGCTCGGCTGAGCATTGCCGCCGCGCCGATCTCCGCGAAGCTCAACATCCGGAACAGCTCGCCGTAGCCGGGCAAGGACTTAGTGAGCAACGAGGAAATCGTTTCGAACGTCTGGTCACGCGAGCCCAGCCCGGTGCCGCCGGTGAGCAAGATCGCATCGATGTCGTCGCGCCTCCGTAGCGATTCCATGAGAGCAAAGATCGCGGCCGGTTCGTCGCGGATAATTTCGCGGGCTGCCACGTGATGGCCGAACTCGTTCAGGAGATCGATGGCCGTCGCGCCGCCCGTATCGGTCTCCAGCGTCCGCGTGTCACTCACCGTAATGACCGCGCATTGAATGCGCCGCGGCGACGAAGCGCGATGTTCTGAGACGCTGTCCGTCGGGGGCGCATGTGACATGTAGTGCTCCGCGGACTAGCTCAAATCGACCGCCCCGGCGGCGCCGTCGCCTCGGGCATTGGCGATTTGTTCCAAGAGTTGTGAGACGTCTCGGTAGCTGAAATCCAAGCCAGCCAACTCGGTGAGATACTTGTCCGCTTTCTCCAGATCCTTGAGCGCCAGGAACGCGACCTTGCCCGTGAAGTAGAGCGTTTCCTTGCGGAGTTCCGGTTCCCGGGCCGGAATCTGTTCCAAGGCCGCCTCGAAGTTTTGCATGCCGAGCTTGTACTGCTTGATCTGCACGAAGCATTCGCCCAAGGCTTTCAACACTTCGGCCTTGCGCTTGGGATCTTGTTGGGCTTCCTGCAGCAGCGGGATCGCCTCGCGATGCATGCCCGCTTTCATCATCCGGGATGAGAGCTCGAATTTGTAGCCATGCTGCGTGGGATAGCGTTGCACATGGCCGCGATAGAACTCCAGTTCGCGGACATTCAGTTCCGCTTTCATCTTCTTGTAGAGCTCGATGGCCTGCGGAGTACGCTCCGCTTCCGCCTGCTTCTTGGCTGTATCGACCGCCTCGCGGGCGCGGCGCATCTGCAGGTCTTCCAGCCGTTCGCGGATCTGCAAATCGCCGCCGGACGCTTCAAGAGCCCGCGTCAGCACTTTCTCGGCGTCTTCGAGTTTCTGGTTGCCGGCGTGCAGGTTGGCCAATTCCAGATACTTGGGAATATCGGTCGGATTCTTCGTCAGATGCCGCTCGATGACCTGCTCGGGCGTCAATTGCACTCCGCCCCCTTGGCGGCGCTCTTGCTGCAATTGCTTGTCGGCCATCACGTCGGTGCTGGACTGGGCGTCCTCGAAGCCGCCCTTCTTGATAGCCCGCTCGGCATCCAAAGCGCGCAGCGTTTGCATGCCCTCTTCATCGCCGGGTTTGGCTTGCACGACGCGGCGAAAACAGGTGATAGCTTCTTCGAAGCGGCCCAATTCGCGCAGCGCGCGGCCGCACAGTCGGTTCACTTCCGGATCCGCGGGATTGGCGCCCAGGGCGCCACGCAAGTAAAGAATCCGGCACTCCTCGTGCCCCAGCTTTTCGCTGGCGGACGCCATCGCCGTCAAGGCGCCGACATCCCAGGGATTGAGCTTGAGCATGTCCAAGCCCGACTTGATCACGCCGAGCCAGTCCTTCTGCATCTCGGCTTTCTTGATCGAGCCTTTGATGCCGACCCCCTTCACGGAGGCCAGCCGATCGCCTTTTTTATTGTTGTCGAACTTCTTGTACAGGTTCCCGAGAAAGCTCTGTAAGTAGATCTGGTTGGCGGGATCCCCTTCCACGCAGGCAGCGAACATTGTCGTGGCGTAGTCGTACTCGCCCCGGTTCGATTTCTGGCTACCGGCCTCGAATTGCGCCTGCAATCGTCGGCGCACCGCCGGAGGAAGACCACCGGGATTGCCTGGAGAATCTGTCGCCATACCTGAGTTACCTGGAAGTTCCGCGCCGCAACGCCTGTGCGATTCCGAAGGAGGAATCGCTCCGCCTCATGCATTCTAACCGCCGGAGGCACGGACACCAACGAGCCACCTGGCGTATTGGAACTGACGCCGCTGTGCATTCGGGGAAACCCGACGTCATCGCGCCGAGCAAGTCCACCAAAAAACCGGGGCGGATGCCACAACAGGCATCCGCCCCGGTGAAACGCTTGATGGAAACGAACCGCTTAGCGGCGGCGGAAGCAATACAGGGCCGCGCCCAAGCCGATCCCCAAGAGAGCCAGGCTGCCCGGCTCAGGGACGATACGGATGATCTCGTCCTCGCTGAACAGCGAGACGTACATGGCGCCGTCGGGGCCGAATTCCAGGTCCGGGGCGGTCGGGCCACCAGGGCCGCCGAAGCCCGTGCCGATGACCGTCGGAACGCCAAGCGAATCGAACCGGAGCAACTCACCGCTATCGCGGCTGAGCCCGTAGAGGGAATCGCCCCACAGCGGTCCGCCCGGGCCGAACTCAAGTTGGAACCCGCCAGGACCCGGGTTGGGATCGGTGTAGAAGTTCCCGTTCACCAGCGAACCGTCAGCGGCATGAATGCGAATCACGCCGTCCGGGCCGTCGGTGTAGATGTTGTCATCGGCGTCGATGGCAATCGTGCCGTTCACGCCGCCAAGGTTATAGAGAATCGAGGGAATGCCGCCGGTCGTAGCCGCCACCGGGCCGAGGTTGTCCGCGATGATCACGCGTCCCGTGCTGTCGAACTTCAGGCCGTTCGGATTGACCAGACCGCTGCCGGTATGGAATAGCAAAGTGGTCGTTTGATCAGGATGAATTGCTCGCAGAGCCCCTTCATCGCCTTGGCGACCAGCGACCAGGACGGACCCTGGTACTCCACTGACATCGCCGGCAGCGTCAAAAAGCACGGTGTCCGGATCCGCGATCGCCGTATCTCCGAACTCCGTGACGGTCGCTCCACCCGGTGCGACCACATGAATCTTGGCTGGTGTGGCCTGGCTGCCGCCGGATCCGGAATTATCGCGGCCGACGTACAGGTCACCGGTAGCCGGATTGAACGACATCTCCGTTGGATCGGTCACATCGGCGTAATGCTCAACCGTGAAGCCGGGAACAATGGGTACTGCGTGCGCGGGAGTCGCGGCAAACGGCGTGGCGAACGCCGCCAAAACGAGTACTTGAGTGCGAATGCGCATAAATCGTGGTCCTTCAAGATGTGAACGCGGTGAGTATGGGTCACTACACTTACAAGCGGTTCACTCCCGGCAAATGAGCGCGCAGCCGCCTGCAAGGGACTCCTCAGGCGGGGCATGGAAGGCAAGTGACAGACACTGGCTCACGCCGGCGAAATCGTCGAATGGAATAGCCTCCGCGGCCAGTTCGCC
>JALHLM010000193.1:4310-10081 GCA_022844585.1 Pirellulales bacterium
CGCCGCCTGGATGCCGTGAAAATACCGGGCGGCTTCCAGCGTGGCAAGCGATTTCCGTGTGAAATTGAGATCCATTGCTGGACAGCGGCAGTCAGGGGGTTGGCAAGGGCAGGCATTTTTTCGTAAGTCCCCTGCCTAGCGTCGCTTGCCGAACGTGCGACGCACCGGAACGATGCCCAAGAATGCGAGAACGGCCAAAGCGACCGACGTGGGTTCAGGTACGACGTCCAGGCCAGTGCCGGCGGCGACAGCGGCGTCATCTCCCAGTAAGGTGAATCCGCCGCGACCGCCGAGATTGACAGAAGCTACGCCGACCGAGCTGCCCACTCCTTCGAAAAAGCTGTACTCCATCAAGTAAGTGCCTTCAGCGAGGCTAACCGGCAATGAGTCCTCGTCATGGATTGACGAGAGAGCATCATCGAGAATGATCACATCGCCGCTATCCAACAGGTCGCCGTCTTGGTTCGTGTCAATCAACAACCGGCCACCGTCGTCGGTGGTCGAGCGAAATACCGCGTCGCTGATTCCCCCGGCCGGGACCACGAGCAATCCTCTTCCCACAACGAGAAAATTATTCTCGTCGCCAGAGAAGTCGAGCCCCGGCACGCTTTCCAATGGCGCGAGCGTAGTAAAGATTGGAAACGTGTTCGTTACATTGAAGACTTCACGAGACCCAGTAAACGGAAAACCCGGCTCGTTCGTCGACGTACGAAGCGCATCTGCTTGGGAAAAGTTCTTTATGAGTTCCTGATAGTAGTCAGGATTTGTCACGTCGGCTCCCAAGGTCGTCACCGTTGCATCCGCGGCAAGTGCGATCCCTCCAGACGCATCCCCAAAAGTATACGATTGCCCGTCTGCAATCGCTCGATACGCGGCTCTCAACGAAGCGGTGTTGCGCTGATTGAAATATGTGATCTCGAAAGGGTAGTTTCCAGCAGCTAAGTTCAGGACCTCTGAACGGAGGCCAACACCGGGCCAAATCAACTCGGCTGCTTCAAACCCATCGTCTTGATTGATGTCCAACCGCAGCTGGGAGCCGCTGTTGCCAGACAATAGACGGAAGTCGTATTGTCCGACGGTATTGACAGTAAGGGTGCCGGTCACACGGCCAGCGAAGTTATCGGTGTTCGTGGGACCTGGGACCATATCCAGGCCCGGGAATGGGCTGGTCGGGAATTGTGCGGAGCTAGATTCGGACAAGTCCACCAACGGGACGGTGCTCATTCCCGCAAACCGCTGCGGCTTCACTCCAGCAAGGTAAAGTTCCGCCTCCCGCATGCTGAAGATCGGAGGGTTGCCCGTGGGGTGCAAGTACGTGGTGATTTTCCAGCTGGCGTCAGCAGTTGGCAGTGACCCTGCGAATAACACGAGCAGAGGCAACACGGTGTGAACACATCTGCGCGCGCAGCCGAGACCGAGGGAAGCACCATCGCTCATGATTGCGAACCCTTGCGTGGAAGAGAAAACGCAGGAAGAGTCAATTGCCGTCGTCTAGGAACTGGGGGAAATTGTAAATTGGCGTTCAACGCCTCGCAAATCTTTTCTCTTGACTGCCGGAAATGTACGCCATGCCCACTCAATTCCTGCAAATATCGCCGATTCTAAGCATCTTCTATGTCCCGAAGGCGAATGATTTCGATTTCGGCTTGCTGCCGCGCGGCTGTGCCTGCCGTTGGACCGAACGTCACGGGTTTGCCGCCACGGATCAATGTTGCTAGTTATCGAAACCGTCATTGACGAGCTTCATCAGGAAATCACTGCGAATAACTATACCCATAGTCGACCCGGCTTCGAGCACACCTTCTACGGCGCGAATTGCGCCGAAGTGATGGATCCATTTGGCAATTGCCTTCGCATCATCGAGTATCTAGGCACGTAGCATCGCTTAGCGTGCGAACCGCCCTCCCCCTATCGAGTGAGTGTCGATTCGCGCTTTCTTGAGCAATGTGCTTGTCCCAGGTTGCGAGATTCCGCACACTTTTCTAGGCTGTGTTTGATGAACGTGGGACGTGCGGGACGGTGGTGGGCGTCTTGGGCCGCGCATACTTCTTCGCTCCGCGTCAGTTGCACGTAGTTCGAGCGAGTTGCTCGGATTGCCCATGTTGCGCGCGCAGATCGACCCTGAAAGCGGTTTCTCGTCGATTGCGGGTGCGCCAGCGGGAGGCGCGCCAAATGGCAGGCACAAAACTGATTCGCGATCGTTAGAGCGCGTTGTGCATGAAGGAGTGCGGCATGCCGATTGGCAAGATTAAGAAGTTGGTGACGGACAAGGGATTCGGCTTTATCCAGCCCGAGGATGGCGCCGATGTGTTTTTCCATCACACGACCGTGGCCGACCAACAGTTTGACGATCTCACCGAAGGGCAACAGGTCGAGTTCACGCTCGACCAGGGGGGAGGTGGCGGAAAGTCAAAGGGTCCGCGGGCGGCGACGGTGAAGCCGCTCTGATTGTCCCGTTTCGCGGGCGGGTCCGCGGCGCCAGCGCTAGGGGGAATGGCGACGCCCAGTTGTCTTCAGTTTAGCGCACCTCATCGAGCCTCGGTCGCTTGCGACCGAGGCTTGTTTGCTTCACGGCGCCGAACCTGCGCCAGCGTCGGACATTAAGTAGCCGACCAGATCGCGAATCTCGTTCGAAGTTAGCGAGTTGAGTTGACCTTCGGGCATCAGCGACAGGTCGGATTCCTCCATCGCTTCGATCTCGGAACGCTCCAGCACCAACGCCTCAGACGCCGTCTGAATCGACACGGTGCGTTCCGTCTTGGCGCCGACGACGCCATTGAGAATGCGCCCGTCAGTGAGCGCGATGACCGACAGCCGATAATTAGTCCCGACCGTTGCCGAAGGATCGACGACGTTCGACAACCAATAATCGAGATTGCCGCGTTGTGCGCCGGTCAATTCAGGGCCGATCGCGCCCCCTTCGCCAAACAGCTTGTGACACTTCCCGCAATGCTGGGAATACAGCAAACGCCCTTGTACAAGGTTGGCCGCTGCCAATAGCTCCGGCGTCAACTGTTCGCGATATCGCTCCAGTTGCTTGAGCTTGTCCTCCACGAGCAACCGCGTTCCCGGCAATTCCTTGGCGAGGCGCTCCGTCAACGCGGCGTCGCCCATCAACTGAAGCTGTCGTAACGCGGTCGGGCCAATATCCTTGGCGGGCACGCTCCCGGCGGCAATGGCGTCCAGCAGCGCGTTCGCGCTGTCGACGTGCGTGGCCATCGCTTCGATCACGGCTTCGCGGGCCGTGGGATTCAAACGCGGATAACTGGTCAACAAGAGATCCTGGTTGTGTGCTAAGTCGAGCGTCGCCAAACCCTGCACCGCGTCCACGGCCAACTCCCGGTTCGCCAACAACGGCCGCAGCGTCTCGTCCAGTCCCGCGACACGAGCTTGGACCAGCGCACGAAGCGCTTCGCGACGCTGAACCAATGGCTTAGAGCCGTCGCCGACAACGTGTTTCAATTCTTCGAGCGCGCGGCCGTCGCCGAAAACGGCGGACAACTCGCGCACGCACGACATCGTTGCTTCGTCGGCGTCGCTCAGCGTCGCAGCAAACTCCGTCCATCCCGCCGGCGCGGGCGCCTTGCGCCAACCGCGCAAGGCGTCGTTCATGCCGATCAATAGAGCGTGCCGCAGGTTGGCGTCATGCGTGTCGCGGAGGATCGCGACAAGTGGATCGGCAGCCTGGGGATTCCGCGCCAATTCGCCCGTGATCCGGCGGACGATAAACGTCGACAACTTGGGTAGCTTCGAATTCAGCGCCAGTTCCGTAGCTGCAGCTGGTGACACAGGCACGGCCGGCTCGACGCCGTACCAGACCATGAGCGGCAATACGCGATCGTCGGCAGATTCCGCATCCGCCGCCAGCGACGAAGCAAGTTTCCAGCGATCCGACAACGGCAACCGCTGCAACGCCGAGGCCAAATACGTCAACACGAGGCCGGATTGCTCGTGCTCGGCCAGTTGCTCTAGGAGTTGGCGAGTGTTGGCGTCGGTGATTGCGCGGTCCGCAAGCAAGCGTACGCCCCAGGTCCGCACGTGTTCGTCCGCGTGACCAAGCATCCAGCGCAGATCGACATCGCTCAGTTGGCCGATCGCGTGCAATCCCCAACAAGCTCGCAATGAGAAGTTCGCGGGTTCGTCCGTGGAGATGAGCGTCATGCGTAGCACCTCATTGGCGTCGCTCATGTCGACGCCTGCTGTGGCGCGCTCCTGCAACAATCGCCGTGCTTGGGCGGCCATGCGCTGGTGTCCATCGCATTGCAATTTGGCCAAATCTCGGTTCGACAACTTGGCGAGATCTCCCTGTCGTCCGAGAGATCGTGCCCCTCGCTCATGCACAATTTTGAATACCCGCCCCGAAGACCGATGCACGCCGTCTTCGTCGTGGCATTCGCCTGTATCGGACCAATCAAGCACATAGACGCCGCCGTCCGGTCCGCAGGCCAGGTCGATGCCGCGGAACCAGGGGTCGCCGCTCTGCATCGGGTCGGGCCGGTGGTGCGCTGTATAAGTCGCGCCGCTTCGCTCCAGGTGATCGCGGTTCAAGCGCCGACCATGAAAATTCAGCATGAACACGTCGCCGCGATACTCCTCCGGCCAGTTGTCGCCGGAATAGATCATCAGCCCGGAATGGGCATGCCCGCCGCCGGTGTGACTTGTGTTTTCGGACAGCGTCTTGCGCGTAGCGAGCCAGTCTTCCGTCGTGACGTCCCAGTGGACGTGATCGGCGGTTTGTTCGATCAGCTCGTAGGTATGCGGACTGAAGTCCTCGCCATACATCCGGCGGAAATGTGCCCCCGGCACGGCGTGCCAGAGATGGCCGATCACGGTGTTGATAAAAAAAAGTTCGCCGTGTTCATTCCAGTCCATGCCCCAAGAGTTGGTCGTCCCTTGACAAACGACCTCGAAGCGATGTTCCGTCGGGTGGAATCGCCAGATGCAGCAATTGAGCGCGGTCCGCGCGGACTCGGCCGTCGCCGGCGTCCCGACGCGCGAGGTGGCCAGAATCCCATGACGACCATAGAGCCAGCCGTCGGGGCCCCAACGCAATCCATTCACGACGTTGTGTCGCACATCGGCGACGTTCCAACCCTCCAGCATGACGATCGGTTCGCCATCCGGCCGGTCGTCGCCGTCACGATCTGGAATGAACAGCAAGTACGGCGCGGCCAGCGCCCAGACGCCGCCAAAGCCAATTTCCACGCTGGTCAGCCGTTCGAGTTGATCCGCGAACACCGTGCGACGGTCCGCGCGGTGATCGCCGTCGGTGTCCTCCAGGATGACGATCCGATCGCGCAGCCGCGCGTCGAAGTTCACCCCTGACTCGGCGTACGTGTAATTCTCGGCCACCCAGAGCCGACCGCGATCGTCGAACGTCATTCCGATCGGCTGCCGCACCTCCGGTTCGCCGGCAAACAACTTCACCTGAAAGCCCGGCGGCGCCGTCCACGAGGCGGACGCTTCTTCCGGACTAAGCGGCTGCGTCGCCGCCTTTTCCGTGTCGAAAGGCTCGGGAAACGCCTCGTCCGCGTGAATCGTGCCGGTCCGCAACGCGAACGACAAGATGCACGTCACGGCGCCGACCATGAACTTGCGCGAAATCACTGGCGAATTCCTGTGTGGCGGGCTGCGATTGATTGTCCGATTGACTGGCGACACACTAGAATAGCGTCGGGAAGGGGCGTTTGCCTGCCGGCGGTTGATCGACCGTTGGCACATTCGGAACAAATCCATTGAGCACTGCTATGTTCTCCGCCCAAGTCGGCAAG
>JALHLM010000194.1 GCA_022844585.1 Pirellulales bacterium
CCTGTTGAACTGGACTTTCTGCCCGCGCAAGTTCCTGCGGCCGGAGCATATGGTCTACGACGAATTGTGTGCACCGGGCGCATTCGTGATGGACGATGCGCTGTATCTGATCGGTTCGACGCATACGAAGGACTTCGCGCTTTGGAAGAGCGTCAACCCGCGGCAGAACGAATGGACCGAAGCCGTGCCGAAGTTTCAAGCCGGGGCCTGGGATCCGGCGTTCTTTGTTGATGACGATGAGCGGCTCTATCTCTACTACGGTTCCAGCAATTTGTATCCGCTGTACGGAATGGAAATTGATCGAAAGACGTTGCAACCGATCGGCGAGCGGCGCGAGTTGATGCACTTGAACGACGCCGAACATGGCTGGGAGCGCTTCGGCGAGGCCAATGACAACACGTTTCTGCGCCCGTTCCTCGAAGGGGCGTGGATGACCAAGCACGGTGGCAAGTATTACTTGCAATACGCCGCGCCAGGCACCGAGTTCAGCGGCTACGGGGACGGCGTCTATGTCGGCGACGCGCCGCTGGGGCCGTTCACGTATCAGCCGCACAATCCATTCTGTTACAAGCCCGGCGGCTTCGCGCGCGGCGCGGGGCATGGGGCGACGTTTCAAGATCCTCAGGGGAATTACTGGCGCACCGCGACGATCGTGATCGGCGTGAAGAACAATTTCGAACGGCGCCTGGGCATCTGGCCCGCAGGTTTCGACGACGACGGCGTGATGTATTGCCGGACAAAGTTCGGAGACTATCCGCACTACTTGCCGCAGGCCGGCGAGCAAGCCGGAAAGTTCACGGGCTGGATGCTACTGAACTATCAGAAGCCAGTCAGTGTCTCTTCGACGCTCGGCGGATATGCGCCGAACTTCGCCGTGGACGAGGACATTCGCACGTATTGGAGCGCGAAGTCGGCGGACCAGGGCGAATGGTTGATGAGCGACCTGGGCGAGGTCAGCACGATTCACGCCGTGCAAGTCAACTACGCCGATCAAGACGCCGACGTGATGGGCAAGGTGCAGACGCTGTACCATCAATACGTGATCGAATCGTCGGTCGATGGCCAGGCATGGCGTCCGCTAGTCGACAAGATCGACAATCGCCGCGACGTGCCGCACGACTACGTGGAGCTCGAATCGCCGGTCGAGGCGCGGTACGTCCGCATTACGAACCATCACATGGCGACCGGCAAGTTCGCCTTGAGCGGCCTACGCGTGTTCGGGCATGGTCACGGCGCCGCGCCCAAGCCGGTGGAACGCTTTACCGTCCTGCGCGGCAACAGCGAACGCCGTAACGCCTGGCTCAAGTGGCAGGCCGCGCCGGATGCAACCGGCTACGTGATCCACTCCGGCGCCACTCCGGACAAGCTCTACAATAGCGTGATGGTCTACGGCGAAAATCAGTACTATTTCCGAGCGATGGACCGCGACCGCGGCTATTATTTCGCGATCGAGGCATTCAATGAGAATGGCGTTTCAACCCGCACGGCCGTCGTGGAAGTTCCTTGATGGCGTGTCTCGCATGTATCGTTGGAGCCGGAAGCGTCAGCGCCCGGAGGGAATTCGTAAACGACGTCGTTGGCGGCTCACTCCGGGCGCTGACGCTTCCGGCTCCATTTCGTGTGCTACTTTTCTTCCTCTATTCCGCCGCCGCTTCCGCAGCTTGCACGCCCTTGCGATTCTGCTGATAGAAGTTCTTGTTGAAGTACTCGTTTTGGCCGGACTGGATCACGCTGTTGCTTTCGTAGAGTTGATCCAGCAATTGCCCTTCCAGCTTTTGCTTCGATTCCGCGCCGTCGCTGGGGGCATTGGCCGCTTGTTGTTGCGGCGCTTCCGCGGGCGCCGGCGGTTGGCCCAGCCAGTTTGTGCCGCGGTAGAACGCGTAGCGGTTGTTCTCCAACCGCGCGATCACCGTCGACTGGCCCGTGATGCCGTCGGCCACGAACACGCCGCGGAGATCGGTCTCGCCCGACGTGAAGTCGGTGTTCGCCGAGCCGATGGCCTTTACATGCACGTCGGCGACGAATTTATCCAGCAGGACGTTCTTCACCGTCGCGCGGACGCGGCCGGAGGAAGCTTCTTCTTGGATCTCCATGCCCAGCGGCGTGATTAATACCAGTCCGCTGGCGTGCAAGTCTTCGCCACGGCAGACGACCAGGTAGGCCCCTTCGTCCGTCATGGGCAGTTCCAGCTTTTGCGTGCGATCGCGATAGTCCTTGCCATCGCCGAGCGTCACCGCCACTTCATGGAACGGGCGGATGCCGGCCAGATTGATTTGCGTGATGTTGCCCAGGTTGCGATTCAGCAAGCTGTACTTCAGCAAATCGATGCGATAAACCTTCACGTCGCAGGTGGCCACGTTGCGGAATTTGAGTTCGACCGTGGCGGCTTCGCCGGGGCGAACCGTCGAGACTTCCGGTAACGCGATTTCCTTCCGCACGAAGTATTGAATCGCCTGGGCCGCGTCCGGGAAGCGATCCGCCACGCGGGTGTATTCTAAAATCGCCTCGGCCGCCTTGCCGAGGCTGTGATACACCTGCCCCAGGATGTACACCGCTTGCCATTTGTTGTTGCTCTCGCGCTCCACGCCGTTCGGTTCGGCGAACTTGGCCTCGGCCACCTTGCGGCACATTTCAAGCGCCTGCTCGTGCTCGCCCAACGAGAAGTGCGAGTAGCCGATCACGTACCAATAGCTGTCGACGTACTTGCTCTTTGGATAGCGGACCGCGTAGCGTTCGCAGGAGGTGATCGCCTCGCGGAAGGCCTTCAACTCCAGCAGCGCCGCCGCGACGCTGAAGCTCGCCTGATCCGCCGCCGGATCGTCCGGATGTTGCGTGAGGAAGTCGTTCAACATGCCCGCCGCCTGGCGGACCAGGTCGACGCGGTTGACTTTCTTCTCGCGCAGTTTCGGATCGTCGGCCGCCGTCGGCGCTTTGCTGAACACGCGTTGGGCCAGCGAATACGTCGCGGCCGCCACATACGGCTCCGGCGGGTAATCGCCGAGCGTCTTCCGCATCACGTCGACGCTACGAAGGAATTCGCCCTGCCCTTCGAGAAACGCCGGCACGGCGCTCTCGCGGAGGAAACTGTTTTCCACGGTCGCGCGGAACACCAAGTACGCCCTCTCGTACTCGCCGAGCGCGTCGTACGCGGCGCCGACCTTGATGATCTTGTCGAACGTCAGTTCCAGGTCGGGCCACTTCTCCTTGATGATCTCGAAGAACCGCACGATCTCGCGATCCGGCCCAGTCTCCAGGTGAATATCCAGCAGCATCCGAGCCGTGTCCTTGTACGGATCGGCTTGCAACTTCCAGTTGGAGAACAGGTCTTGCAGATGCTTGCCGGCGGTCTGGTAGTCGTGCCGTTCGAAGTGGCGTTTGCCCAATTCGTAGAGTTCTTGCGGTGTGAGGCGATACTCGTCGGCGCTTTGCGCGCCGAGCGGTAGCACGGCCAAATCTTTCACCGCCGTGGTGACGAATTGGTCGGGACGATAGGCGCTCCGCAGCACGGTTTGCAGTGCGCGGTACTTGCCGGGCAGATAGCCGTGGACTTCGTAGCGAATCGTTTCGATGTACCGCCGCGTGCCGATGTAGAAGGTGATGGCACCCGGTGAGATTTCGTAACGCTCGAACCCGCCCGCGATCGATTGCTCGATCACGGTCGTGCCGGCCGGAATCGGTTCGGTCACGACAAGGTATTCCAGTTGCTCTTCCGGCTCGTTGCCGGTCAGGTTGTGCCGCCAGAGATGGACTTCCACCAGGCCGCGGCGTCCCACCGGCAGTTGCGTAAGCGGATTGCGGAAGTGCTGATAGCTCCCTTCCAGAATGCCGAAGCCGCGCGGAACGGGTTGCCCTTCGAATTCCAAGGGCGCCGGCTCGTGATGCCGTTCCATGCCCCACGCGGCGCTCGTGCCTTTCAATTCGCCCGCCGGCACGAAGCCGCTGAGCACGCATTGATAGGTGAACCGGCCGCGCCCCGCGAGTTGAAAGTTGACGCGTTGCTTGCCGTCCTTGAGGAACTTGGTCGGCACTTTGATCGTGTGCGTGCCGGAGTTTTCGTCGACGTCGACGACTTCCACCTGCGTGTCGTTGACGAACAACGTGAGCTTGTAGTGCTCGCCAGCGAATCGCTGTGAGGCGAACCATTTCGCCAACGCCACGGCGGCCGGGCCAGTCGCCTTGTCGGGCGACCAGCGGTTACCGGTGCGATGTTCCATGAGCCAGTTCACCAACTCGCGCGTCTTCGGACTCTGCGGCACGACTTGCATCGACGCGTAGGCGTACAGCGCCCGCAATTCGACCGAGGATTGATTCCACGGCAAACAGCCGAGCGCCGCTTCGCGCCGCATCGCCTGGTCGTCGAGATTGCGTTCGGCCAACACGCCCAGCAATTCGCCGGCCGTCGCGTTGCGTTGCATCGCCACGAAGGCCAACGCCAGGTGTGCGAGCGCCGCGTTCGAGAGCGCCGGGCGATTGCGGTAGAGCCGGTTGGCCAGCGTGAAGTCGCCGCGGTCGGCTGTCGCCAAGGCGTGCAGCAACACCGCCTTGGTCTCATAGTCGTCCTCGGCAGTCTGGGAGATCAGTGTTTGCAGGTAGTTCGCCGCGCGATCGAAGGCGTCCGCCGGCACCGCGTAGCCAGCCGAGCGGGCCAGGCTCATCGCCCACAGCACGCGGGCAGAGGTGTAGCGATCGCTCGCCGCCTGTTTGCCGGTCCAACTCCAACCGCCGTCGTCGTTCTGCGCGGCGATCAGCAGTCCGAGCGATGAACGAATCCGCTCGTCGAGCGCATTCGCTTCCGGCCCGGCCGCCTCGCGCGCCGCGCCGATCAATTCCTGCAAGCCTACGGCGGCCATCAAGTCGCTGGTCGTCGAGTCGATGCCCGAGGTGTACGTCAATTGCTCGCGGAGCACCGACGAGCTCTCGCCGAGAATGATGTCGAGCAGACTGCGTTCGACGGTCGGTCCGACGATGATCTGCAGCGTCTGCGCCTGGAGCTTGATGTCACTTGGCGGATCGAGCCACGACGTCGCGTCGCTCTGCGCCGTGCCAGACGACGTCGCATAGACGGGCATCCCAAACGGCGTCAGCGCCACGCTGCGGCGCGTGACGTCGTTGACGTCGCCAGCGGCGACGGTCAATTCGAACGCGCCGTCCAGATTCGCGCCGGCGGCGCTGGCGGGGCGTTCGACGGTGATCGGGAACGTCACGTCCTCCATGCCCTTGCCGGTCACTTTGACGGTTTTCTCCTCCGTGATCGTCTTGCCGGCGAACGTCGCCTTGAGCGTGACGCGGATTTCGCCCGTGTCGAGCAAGTTGTTGTGAATCGTCGCCAACACGTCGGCCCGGTCGCCGTCGGTGAAAGCGCTGGGCAGTTTCAATTCGCCGAACAAATCCTTTTTGACTGTGAGCGCATCGTCGGCCTCGCCGGCCAACGTGTCGGCGGTGATGCCCTTGGCCTGGAGCTTCCAGGCCGTCGAGCGATCCGGCAACACGATCGACACCGTGGCCGTGCCCGAGGCGTCGGTCACCACCGCTGGGTTCCAATAGCCGGTCTCTTGCCAATCAACCAGCGGCAACACTACGGCGCCTTGCTCCGCCAGTTGCCGCACGAGCCGTCGGCCCATCGCGTCGTCGGCGGCAATTTGATGCAGGTTCAAATACTGCACCGTGCCGTTCGCGAACAACACGTTGGCGTCCTTGAGCCCGAGTTCGGAGTATCGGTTCAACACGCCGAGTTTTTCCGCCTGAATCTGCGGGCGATCAACGTCGGAAAAGTAAACATGCAGGCCGAAAGCGTTGTCGGCAATGTTCTTTGTGTCCGCGGAATTCATGTCGCTGCGGACCAACTGCTCAACCGACACGCCGGCTTGCATCTTGCCCAGTTCAGCCTGGAAACGTAGATCCATTGCTTCTTTGCCTTCGCCACCTCCGTAGGCGCCCCCCGCGCGGCGCTGCAGTCTGTCGCCGAAGGGGCCCGCGTCGGCGTCCATATTCCCCGGGGCTGGCTCCGCGGCCGGCGCCGCTAACTCGACGGCCGGCATCGGGGCGTCGGCACTCCAATTCGTAGCCAGACCACGTGCTGCGCGCGTAGCGGCCTCCAGGCCCTCGTCGCGAAATTCCCGCAGGCGTTCCTCCTCGGCGCGGGCGATTTCGACGCGATCCTCTTCCGCCAACAGTTGCAGGTTGATGGGACGCGTGCCGGGGTGATAGCAGAACGTGGAACTGCTCGTCGTTCGCACCGCGGGCTCGCGCGGTTGGCCGCGGAAGAAATCGCCGATCACGCCTTGCGAACCGGCGAAGCGATCCAGCAACGCTTGCTCGACCATCGAGAGGCCGACCTCGGCCGCCACGGGCTTGCCTTGTGGATCGGTCGTGGCGACGACTAATTCCATCGTGTCGCCCGGTTGCCACTCCGTGTTGCCCGGCTTGGGCCGTCGCGTGAGTTGGATTTTCAATCCGCGTTCCACGGTGAACGGGCTGCTGGCTTCGTGGAAGCGCAGGCAAGCCTGGCCCTTTTCATCGACGACCTTGCGCGGATCGGTCATCACGGCGACTGCCAACTCGAAGTTCGGCGCGAGCCCGGCTGTCATCGGAATCGCCAGTTCATTTTCGCCGGTGTTCAGGCGCACGAGTTTATAGTCGAGCACGCGGGCGCCTTGGAACGTAACCAGCGCCAAGGCCGGCGCTTCACGCCAGTGCAGGCAGACGACGCCGTTGTCGCCGACCTTGTAGGTGTGCCGTTCGGCCAGAATGCGGAGGCGAATCGAGTCCGAATCGTCCGAAATCTGCAGGGCGCTTTCACCGGAAACGCGGTTCTTGAAGCGATCCGTTCCTTCGACCCGTAGAACGTAGTTGGCGCCGTGCTTCAGCTTGAGCGTCACGCGGCCGCGGCCGTCGTCGGCGCTGGTTTCGAGCGGATGTTTGGCGACTGATTTCTCGCCGGCGCGTCCGTCGACGACCGTTTGTTCGACGACGTCCAGCGTCAATGCCTGGGCGATCGGCTTGCCTTCGGCGTCCGTCGTGGTGACGTTCACTTCGAAGGTCTCGCCGCCGACATACACAGAACGCGGTGTCGCAACGCCGATGGTGTAGCCCTGCGTGGCGAGGAAGAAGTTCACGCCTGTCTGGAGATTGCGTTCCGGCAGCGTCACCACCAGCGGCAACGATTGCGCTTCGCGGAACTCGCGCGTGGGGAACTTAAACTCCAACTCGCCCTTCTCGTTCGTGCGGCCAGTTTCCACGCGCCCGCCGGCGAGTTGATAGCGCACTTCGCGATCGGCCAGCGGCGCGCCGTAGTAATACTCGGCGCGAATCTTGCCGACGATGTCCTCGCCACGGTAAAAGACCTTGCGATCGGTATCGACGACGATTCGCACCGGTTCCAATTGATACGCGTGAACTTGGAACTCGCCCTGGTAGTTGTGCCCGAGCTCATCGTGCGCGAGCACGCGATACGTTCCCGGCGCGGACGCTTGCGGCAGCACAAAGTGCAAATGAAAACTGCCGAACTCGCCGAGCTTGACCTTTTCCTGGCGCACGAGGCGATTCCGGGCGTCGTAAACGTCGACGGAGTACTGCTTGTCCTTCTCGACGACGTAGGCGTCGCCTTGCGCCGCGCGGACGACGCCGCGGATATGTACTAGTTGCCCCGCGCGATACGCCGGACGGTCCGTGTAAAGATATCCCTTGTCGACCAGGCCTTGCGCGATGCCGACGCCAGACAGGCTCACCAGGTTCGACGCCGTGTGCGATTCGCTCACGGCGAATACGCGAACGTCCTCCGTGTCCTTCAATTCGGCGAAGGCCTGGCGGAACACGCCGTCGTTGCCGGACTTGCCTTCGGCGAAGACTTGCTTGCCGTTAGAGATCAGCAGCCGCGCGTTCGGCCACGGCTCGCCGGTGCGCATGTTCTCGGCGAAGACGAACACTTCTTCGCGCGAGCCTTTCACAATCACGTCCAAGTCGCTCTGCACGAGCAAGGTCGTGGCCTCGAACGTCTTGCTGCTCACGGTCACCGCAAATACGCCCGAGGTGATCGGAACCTGATCCGCCTTCTCTTTGGGGATGGTCAGCGGAATCTCGATTTCGCTGTCGACTTGCTGAAATTCGTTGTACTGCGGCACTTCGAATTCGAACTCGCGATCCGGATCGATCAAGGCGATATCGAGCCCCTCGACGCCGGTCGCCAGATGCATCTTGCGGAAATAGGTTTCCAGGTCGACGCGATACGCCCGCACGGTCACGCGATCGATGTTGCGCGTGGTGAGCTTGATCTTGGGCGTTTCATCGCTGCGGTACACCCGCTCCGTGGCGATCCGCAGGCTCTTGGCCGTGAGCATGGCAATGCGCTGTTGCGCATTCGCGGCGGAACTGCCCCAGGTGCATTTTTTGTATTCCTCGAGGGCCTCGGCCAGCTTGCCAAGCTTGTCCTCCATGAGCACGCCAATCATGTACTGCGCGAGCGACGATTCCTCGGTGTTCGGATATTTGGAAACCAGCCGGCGCCATTCCGACAGGGCGTCGTCCCACTTTTCCTGCTCGTACTGCATCAGGCCGAATTGGTAGAGAATGCCCGCCACTCGCGAATCGAGCGGATATTTCACCAGGAACTCGTTCCAGAGCTTGCGCGCGGCGTCGTACTGTTTCCGCTCGCGTTCATCGGCGCCTTGCAGGTATTCCGTGTTGATGATTTCCAACTGCACGGAATTCCAGGCGTGATGCGTCGGATGCTTGGCAAGATACTCGCGCCAGGCCGCCAGCGCTTCGACGTACTTCTTCTGCCGCTGGAGCGCCCCACCGAGCATGTTCCGCGCGTCGGGCACTTGCTCGCGATCGGCGTAGCGTTCGCTGCCGATGTAGGCCGTCAACGTCTGATTCGCTTCGTCGATCCGCGCTAAGTGCATCTGGCCCTGAGCGATCACGATGTGCGCTTGTCCGGCCAGCTTGTGCGCCGGATGCTTTTCGAGGAACGCCTGCAGCGCCGCCACGCCAGCGTAAAGATCCTCCGCATGGCCCGGTGTGGGCATGCCATACGTCTGAGCGAGTGCATAGCGAGCTTCCGCCAGACGTTCCGATTCGGAATCCGGAAACGCCGCGATCAGATCCTGCCAGGTGCGACGCGCGGAGACCGGATCTCCCAAGCTGAACTGTGATTCGCCGAGCACATAGCGGGCTTCGATCTCAAGTGCGTGTCCGGCGTGATCCTTCACGAATTGTGTTAGCCGATTGACCGCTTCCTGGAAGTTGCCCAGTTTCAGATAGCACTTGGCGACTTGCAATTCGACTTCGATCCGCTTCTCAGGCTTCGGACCGACGTCGAGGGCCTGGTTATAAAAATCGAGCGCCTTTTGAAAGTCTGGGGCGATCTCTTCTTTCGGCGGCTTGAAGTACGTTTCGGCGAACTCCAGATAGATGTCGGCGAAGCCCTGCTTGCGATCCGCGCCCAGCAACCCTTCCGCGCGGCCGCGATAGATCATTTCCGCTTCGCGGAAATCTCCCTTCCGGGCGAAGGAGACGCCCCGCGCGAAGCCGGCCCGGCGTCCCCAGACGGATTCCGGGAATTCCTTTTCCACCGCGGCGAAGGTCTCGATCGCCGTGTCGTACGCGCCCGCCAAATGTTGCGCGCGGCCCTTGAGAAACAGCAGGAAATCGCGCGACGCCCCCGGCTGGCCAGCCGCTTCGTCGAGCGCTTTTACGGCGCCGTCGTAGTCGCGGTCCTGCATCAACTGGCGGATCGTCGGCGGGAGTTCCGGTCCGGCGGGTTTGGCCGGTTCGTCCGCCCCCCGTGCCGCGCCAATCGCTGCCAGCCACACGACGCCCCAAGCCCACGCGCGCAACGAACTCATGGAATGCTCCCTCCGCCGTTCCGAAGTGCCGCCGAATCCGACCCGTAAATGTAGATTCCGCCCGAGAAGATAGACGGAGCAGCCCCCCGGGGAGTTTTCCCGGTTAAGGAAGAAATACGACGACTCTCATCGAGCCGGAAGCGGGCGCGCCCCGGGTGCACCGGGGAAAACCCGCTCACCACAGCGCGCCGGGCGCGGTCGCTTCCGGCGCTAAGATTAAAGC
>JALHLM010000195.1 GCA_022844585.1 Pirellulales bacterium
GTTGCTTGCTTTGCTGCGCGATGCCCTGGCCCATCAGGCGGAAGAACAATTTCGTCAGGCTTTCGTCGCGGCTGGCCATCGACTTTGCGAATTCTTCCGGCGACATATCGGCGTGAACGAAGTTCGGCCGATCGTATTTCACCAGGGCGAGTTGATGTTCGAGCGCCAGGATGTCCTTGAGGCCGTTTTGCAGCAGGCCGATCGGATGCGCGTTGCTGGTGCCTTGCCCGGCTTGCGGGACGTTGTTGTCTTCGGGCGCCACGAGCTCGTATAGCAGCGCGTCGTAGCCTTCGAATTCGCGATTGAGTTGGTCGTAGTAGCTGCGTTCGCCGACATGCACGGCGGCTACGAGATCGACCTTCAGGCCTTTGCCGGATTCATCGGCGGGCACGTAACTGACGATGGCCGTTTGCATGGCGGTCAGCACGTTCTTCGAGTCGCGAGTGAGTCGCAGGAACTCCGGCCCTTTCGCGGCGGCTTGCTTGGGCTTGGCTTTGGCTTCCGCCACGGGCGGAGCGCTCCGCGTCGCGGCGTCGAGCGCCACGGCCAAGATGGCGAACAAGAGTAAGCTCCGCACCAACCAACCGCGTCGTCCGGCCATAGATTTGTTCCGATGGGAGAACGGAAGCATCGAAGTATGTGCATCCATTGCGTTGAGCCGAAGTAGTATAGGTTTCTGGGACCGCTCGGACAATGTTTTCCCCTGCTTTTGGCGGGTGGAAGTCCCGTCAGTTGCGGAGGATTGACCAATTTCTCACTGGACATCCACAAAAATGCTTGCATTACCTGCACGTTTTGATAATTTGAAGTCTATGGACGTGAGCTTGCTCCGTTCATGACGGCCTCCGCAGGTTCCTGCCCCGCCTGCGGAGGCCTATTTTTTGCGCCTCGCGCAAGCAAACCGCTTTAGTCGCCTCAGAGCGATTTCTTCGACGCGGATATCCTTACGAGCGCAACCGCGATTCGCGATTGCGCTTTGCCGAACGGTCGAACTCGGCATGCCATTCCAACAGTAGTTCGCCGAGCGCGGCGTCATGTTGTGAAGACAAGGTTGTTCGGGAAGTTTCGCGAGAAACGCGCGAACTTGTCGACAATTTCGAGGTCTGCGAAGCAGTGTCGGCAACCGGTAACGGATTCGGCAAGCTCGCACCGAAGTTGTTTCGCACGGCGTTGAGATCGCTCACGTCGACGCGATCGTTGCCGTCGGTGTCGCCGAGAACGCCATCGCCTTCCGCGCCGAAATTGTTGCGGACGTTGTTCAGGTCAATGACGTTGACCTGCCCATCGCCGTTGGTGTCGCCCGGCAACGTGACCGCGCCGGCAGGACGGCCCGGCGTGCCACCGGTTTCGGCGCTGGCTTGCCAACTCGTCGGATCGTTGCCGAACAGGTTCATCCCTTTGCGGACCAGACTGGGGCCTTCCCCGTCCGGCGCACTCGGCCAAGGCGCCATGTCGTCGTAGTTGACGTGATCGGCGCGATAGTACGGTACGAAGCCGTCCAGTTCCGGAGCGCCCGGGCGCGACAGCGTGAGCGATTCGCCATTCTTGTCGAGCCCGCCCAGCCAGGGGCCGAACACCTGCACTTCGGCCGGTACGTTGTTCGCCGCGCGAAATGCCGCTGGATCGATGCTGGCGATGACCAGATAGACGTGGGCGGGAATCGTCACGCCTGTGGGAAAGCTGAAATCAATCCCGTTAGTGAACTTCCACGTGTTGGCCGGATTCAGAGGATCGAACAAGGCGATCGGCGTCGCAGAGGTGTTGTGGAGCTCGATGAACTCGTGGTCGCTGCCGGCGCCGGCCTGGTTATACATGAGCTCGCTGATCACAACCGGTCCGACAAGCGGCGCGGCATTTTCTGCGCCGAACGTTGAGACCGATTGTTCGACGAACATCACTTCGCCCGTGCTGTTGCGATAGCGTCCGAAGCTGATTTCCTGATCGCTGGCGCGGAAGGATTGGCTCTCTTCGTAGACGGCGTTCAGTCCGTCCGAGTCCCACGACGAGAGGAACACGGACTCGCCCAACTCGCTCAGGCCGAACGGAATCAGGGCGCCGGGATCGCCTTCGTCGTCGAAATCGTCCTGCTGCGTGAAGGTGAGGTAACCGCCGGCCGGGATGAACGCGTCGGCGATGCGATAGCGATTCAGTTCCGTGCCTTTGTCGCTGAGATACCAGTCGCTGACGTTGAGCGCCTGCTCGGTGACATTGTGCAATTCGATCCAATCGCCGGGATCGACGTCGGTGTGCGCGAGCACTTCGTTGATGACGATGTCGCCGGCATTCAGTTGCGCTTCGAGCGTGCCGGGGCTGCCGTCGCCGCGTAGACTGCCACGGTAGTTCGCGGCGTTGTTCCACATTGCGGGCGGGGCGGCCGGATTCAGTGTGGTCAAAGAAAAACCCTCGCCGTCCGTGACAGGCCGCCAGGAGTCGTCGTACGCCACGTTCTGCACATTCACGACGCCATCCAAGAGTTCAAGCGTATCGCTCCCGTTAGCGAGCGTCCCGCTAAAAGACCCCGCCACCGGCAAGCCGGCGCCATAGCGCGATTCGAAGGCCGCGACATTTTTGACGATCAGCACGCGCCCTCCGCCCTCCAGGCTTTGCACGGGCGATGCGGCGAAGTTAAAGATTACGGCATTCTGAAATTTGACGCCGGCGAGGTTGATCGGCGTTGCGGCGGTGTTCACGAGCTCGATGAACTCGAAATCATCTTCCGCGAAAGGACCGTTCGCAGGTTCCGCCGGATGGTACATGATCTCCGCGATCCGCAACGAATCAACGGCGGCGAGCAATTTGCGGTCTTCCAATCGCTCGACGCGCAGCGTCGGGCGACAAGTTCGATGGCGCACGGGCAGCCTCTCTCTCAGGTGGGCGACTTCAAAGCGGCGGGGGCTAGTTCGTCGGCAGCGCGTGAAAGCGGAGGTCGACCAACTCACCGGGTCTCAATTTGCCTTCGGCCGGCACGTTGATCCAGACCGGCAACCCGTACTCCAATAGGTTCACATCTCGCATTGTACGCTGATGTTCCGGAATCAGCTCGACTTGGGGGCCTACGCGGGCCACGCTGGCCGGAAAATTCTGCAGCGGTTTGCGGCGTGGCCGAACGTCGACGAGCATGCCTGGCTCGGGCTGCAGGGCGTTCTCTTGCCGAATGTAGCTGACGATGTAGTCGCTGGAAGGTGAGGCAATCGTGGCGATCAGCGCGCCGGCCGCGACGGTTTGACCGGGGCGTGCCCAAATGTAGGAGATCGTGCCGGAGACCGGTGCGCGTACTTCCAGCGCTTCATACTGAGCGCACATGAGTTCGATCTGGCGGCACTTCGCTTCGATCGTGGCGTGAATCGGCTCCAGCAATTGGTCGACTTCCGCGCCACCAACGGGTCCGAGCGTCGCGAGCTGTTCCGCCAGTTGATCGCGATCCGCTCGAATCTCCGCGACGGCACGCTGCGCAGTTTGCGCGTCCGAAATCACGGCAACCCGCTCGGGCGCGACTTCCAGCATTCGCGGACTGAACGTCGTTTTCGGCGGGAGCCCTAACTTGCTGGAGTAGTCTGCTTGGGCCCGCTGCAGCGCGGCGTCGATACGAAACGCCCGCATCTGCGACCGCATCAATTCTTCTTCGTGACGCAATTGCTCGATGCGTGCGAGGAGTCGATCCCGCTCCTGGATTGTTTTGAGAGATTGCCCGTGGTCTTGAATCGTGCCTTCGTAGCGATCGAGGTCGGCGGCCGTCGTGGCGAGGGCCTCGCGCAGTTTGGTAATCGCCGCGAGCGACTGCGCGACTCCATCCAGGCCCTGTTGGGCTTCGTCGCGGGACGCTTGCGCGTCGAATGCCTCGACGGAACCCCGCAGGTCCAACAGATTCTTCCCGGACAGTTCCTCCAGTCGCTTGGCTTTGGCGCTTTGCACTTCGAACGTCACGCGATAGACCAGGGCCTCGGCACGGCGTTGGATTTCTTCCAGTTGCAGGCGTTCAGCGCGTTCTTCGAGCCGACGGCGCTCGGAGGCCAGGTCAATCTTCTCTTGGCGCGTGTCGCCCTGTTCGCGCCGCGCCTCGGTCGCCCGATCCGCCTGGCGATCGGCCTCGGCCAAACGTTCCGCTTCGATCGTGGCCGGAATGTCGCTTTCGAGTTCCAGCAGTTCCACGCGCAAGGCGGCCAGCTCCGCTAAGAGCGGCCCGTCGTCGATGAGCGCCAGCACCTGTCCTTGCTTGACTTCTTCGGCAATGCGCAGAGGGTCACCGGGAATGGCGATCAGCCGGCCTTCCGCGGGGCTCGTGGCGTCGACGCGCACGGCGCTCACTTCGCCAATGGCGTTCGGTTGCCCGACTTGCCGTTGCCAAAGGTAGAGCACCAGGACGACGCTGCCCAGAAACGTGACGAACGGCACATATTGGTAGCGGAGGCGTTGCCACCACTGCGTGATCGGTGTGCGAATGCGGGATTTATTGGGCATGCGTTACATCTCCGATTCATCTTCGCGATGATACAAGGAGACGTGGGCGATGCCCTCCGTCGCTTCCAAATCGGCGAGCAACTCCTGGCTACGCGCCGGATCGCGCATCAGCACGCGATAGGAAAGGTCCAACAGGTCGCTGGCCAGATGACGCTGACTGGCGAGTTGCGTGCGTGCGCAATGCCGCTTCAACGTCTGCCGCAACGCCGTCGCGATTTGATTCTCTGCGGAGACGTGCAGCGAAAGAATGACGTCGTAGCGGTGCCGGCCGCCGAACGAGGTCATTCGCAGGTACAAAAACACGAAGCTCACGGCCAGGCAGCCGGTTAACGCCAAACCAAAGCGCTGCGTACCGACGGACATGCCTTCCACGAGCGTCCAGAGCATGAACGTCGTATCGCGCGTGTCTTTGAGGACGTTGCGGAAACGGACCACGGCGAATACCGCCAGAAGACCGAAGGCGATCACGATTTCGCCCGTCATCAGAGCCATGATCAGCGCCACGATCACCGGAATGACGACCAGCGATGCCGTAAACGATTGCGAATAGGACAGCCCTCGGTGCGTGAGCATGTAGACCCAGCCGATTACGTGGCCGATCGCGAAGGCGAGCGCCAGCATCAAGATCGCCGCTTCCGGGCCCTGGCTGTGCGAGCCCGGGTCGCTGAAAAACAGCATGTCGACCCAGGGTTTGAAGCCTTGCCAGCCGTTCATCGCAAGCCTCCTCGCGTGAAATGACGATCACGAGGGGCCTCGGCGCCAAGCTTATTCACGCATTCCACGTATTTGGGCATCGAGCCACGCTGCAGGTTGAACACCCGCACCATGTTCCGCATCCAGACCGGGAATCGCTCGGTAAATTTAAGTTCCAGCACCGTGCCGGCGATTTCCGGATAGGACCAATCGTCACGTGCTTGAGCCCGAAATTCTCCGCAAAATGGCACGGTGCGAAGATTGCGGTCGAAGGTTACCCGGACGGAATCGGAATCCTGCGTGACGTAGGCCTCGCGTTCGTAGGTGACGATCGCCTGGCCGCGCGCTTGCAGCCGGCTGCGCAAATCGCAAAACGTCCGCAGCGAGTCAAACGACTTTGGCGAGAATTTCACCAGGTCCGTGTGCGACGGCCAGTGGCCGGCCAGCAAACGTTCGCAGGACTCGCGCTTGACCCGCGCCCGTTCCTTAAGAATCGCATCGTTCACGCGGCGCTTGATTTCGTAAAACACGGGGCTCGTCGGTGCGTCGTCATAGAAGCGAATGCGGAGTTTATATCGGTTCTTGTGCCCTTCCACGGTCGCGTTGCAAAGCTCCAGATTGGGACTGTCCAGGTAAACGCTGTTGACCTGGTAGCCGCCGCCCTCGGGTGGATTGAACTCGTCCGGTACGAGGTAACTGCGCAAGAAGTTGCGGACGCCTGCAGCGCAGGCTTCGCTGATTACGTATTTCAGCTCGAAGCGATTTGCTTGGAGATGATGTTTGAACATCGCGCCCCTTGCTCTTCCACACAACTCGCCAGCAGGGGTTGAGCCGGCGACCGCCCCGGCACGGCCCGCCTGCTTGCCTTCGCGCTGACGCTTGGATCGCGACGTGAGGACGAAACGCAGTGACGGCTAAAAGACGACGATGGAGTCGTGAAGGATGCTCGTCATCCTGTTGCCAGGCATAGCGATTCCCGCGGCTCAGTGCATGCGCGCGCAGTGAGCGCGCTTCGCCTATTAACTTTGTGTGAGAATTTCGTTCTTCCCGTCCAATAACCAAGCGAGAGCAACCCGGCTGGGCCGGGTTCCCCGACGATTTGGCAGCATTTAGCTTGAACGGAATCATAACGAAAGTCAAGCATTCATATCGGCTTGCGCGCTGTTTCGACGGCCTGAAGCCGCTTCGTCCGCGACCACTTGTGCCCCGAACGGAGCGTGCCAAATGCGACACTTTTAATCATTCGCCGCCGACATACCCCTTGCAGAATTCGCCTAAGACGCCAGCACTTGGCGAAGGAAGCGGCCCGTCTCGTTTCCGTCCAGGGCGGCGAGTTGTTCTGGCGGCCCCTCGGCCAATAGGAGGCCGCCGCCGGCGCCCCCTTCAGGGCCAAGGTCGATGATCCAATCGGCCGATTTGATCACATCGAGGTGGTGCTCGATGACGATTACGCTGTTTCCCAGGTCGACGAGCTGCCCGAGTACGCCCAGCAGCCGGCGGACGTCGTCGAAGTGGAGCCCGGTGGTCGGTTCGTCCAGGATATACAGCGTGTGACCCGTGCTGGGGCGGCCCAATTCCGTGGCGAGCTTGATTCGCTGGGCCTCGCCCCCCGACAGAGTCGTTGAGGCTTGGCCCAGCCTCAGATAGCCGACCCCGACCTGCTGGAGGCTAGCGAGCATCCGGGCGATCAGCGGAAAGCTCTCGAAGAACCCCGCCGCCTCATCGATCGATTGGTCCAGCACGTCGGCGATGGAGCGATCGCGGTACTTGATGGCGAGCGTTTGCTCGTTGAAACGCCGCCCCAGGCAGACCGGGCACTCGACGAACAGGTCCGGGAGGAACCGCATGTCGATTTTTCGTACGCCTTGGCCCTGGCACTCGTCGCAGCGGCCGCCGGGAACATTAAAGCTGAACCGGCTGCTTTTGAATCCCCGGAGCCGGGCTTCCTTGGTTTGAGCGAAGGCCTTCCGGATTTCGTCGAACAGGCCGGTGTACGTGGCGGGATTGCTCCGCGGCGTCCGCCCGATCGGGTGCTGGTCGATTTCGACGAACTTATCGATCTGATTCAGCCCGCGGAGGGCGCGATGTTCGGCCGGCTTGGGGCCTTCACCGGTCAGTCGTCGCTGCACTGCCCGAGCCAGAGTCTCGCTGACGAGCGTGCTTTTTCCGGAACCGCTGACGCCCGTCACGCACACCAACGCACCGAGCGGGAAGCGGACCGTGAGGTCCTTCAAGTTGTTGCCGGTGGCGCCTTCCAACTCCAGGACGCGCTTCGGCGAAACCGGGCGGCGCGAAGTGGGAGTTTCAATTCGCAGTCCGCCGCTGAGAAACTGGCCGGTCGAGGAGTGTGGATCGGCCATGACCTCCGCAACGGTTCCCTGGGCGACGAGTTCGCCGCCGTGAAT
Organism: Pirellulales bacterium; assembly: GCA_022844585.1. GTDB lineage: Bacteria > Planctomycetota > Planctomycetia > Pirellulales > JALHLM01 > JALHLM01. Next base: position 7,557 of record JALHLM010000195.1, read on the forward strand.
TCCCGCGCCGGGGCCGATTTCGATGAGATGTTCCGCGGCCCGCATCACGGCTTCGTCGTGTTCAACGACCAGCAACGTGTTACCGAGGGCCTGCAGGTCCTGGAGCGCTTCGATCAGCCGATGGCTGTCGCGCGGATGTAGCCCGACAGTCGGTTCGTCGAGGATGTAGCAAACGCCGACCAGGCCAGAGCCGACGCCGGTGGCGAGGCGAATTCGCTGCAGTTCGCCGCCAGAGAGCGTGTCGGCGGCGCGATCGAGCGTGAGATAATCGAGGCCAACCTTGAGCAGGAACTTCAATCGGCCGAGGATTTCCTGCACGAGCGGTTTGGCAATTGGCGCTCGCGCGCCGCGGAATGTCAACTCGGCAAAGTGCGCCGCCGCTGCGCCGACGGATAGTCGCGTCGTTTCGTAGATCGCGTGTCCCGCGACCTTCACGCTACGGGCTTCGCGCCTAAGCCGCGCGCCGCCACAGTCGGGGCATGGCAGTGCCGCTCGACATGCCTCGAGGCGCGCGACGAGTTTTTCGTTCGTCGATTTTTCCAGTTCCTCGGCGAGGATGGCCTGCAAGCTCGACCATAGCTTTTCCGCAGCCACCGGCTTCCATTCGGCGAGCGGCGTCTCCCATGCGGTATCAGTGAGGGCGAGCTCCGTACGGCGGCGTTCCTGGAGTTTGGCCGAGGCTCCGCGCCACGGCGCGATTGCGCCGTTGCTGAGGGCTAACGTTTTGTCCGGGATCACCAGGTCCGGATCGAAATCGCGCCGCGCTCCGAGGCCGTCGCAGGTTGGGCACGCGCCGTAGGGGCTGTTGAAGCTGAACGTGCGCGGTTCGAGTTCCTCGTAGCTGATTTTGCAGTTGGGGCAGGAGAACGTCGTGCTGAACAGCGTTTCGTGCCAGCCCCCCGGCGCGGATTTGTCTTCGCTGAGCAGCACGACCAGGTTTTCGCCGTGCTTGATCGCGAGTTGTACGGATTCCGCGATCCGCGCCTGGACCGTCGGCCGAACGATGATGCGATCGACGACGGCTTCGATCGTGTGGTCCTTTTTCGGCGCGAGTTCTGGTAGCGCGTCGAGATCGTGGATCGCGCCGTCAATCCGCGCGCGGACAAAGCCGGATTTTTTCGCGGCGGCGAAGACCTCGGCGTGCTGCCCCTTGCGCCCGCGGATGAGCGGGGCCAGGATCATGCCCTTCGTCCCCTCGGGCAGGGCCATGATCTGATCGACAATTTCTTCCGGCGATTGCTGGCGGATCGGCGCCCCGCATTGAAAACACTCCGGCTCGCCGGCCCGGGCGTAGAGGAGCCGCAGGTAATCGTAAATCTCCGTCACCGTCGCCACGGTGCTGCGCGGATTCGCGCTGCCAGCCCGTTGATCGATGGAGATCGTCGGCGGCAGGCCTTCGATCAGGTCGACGTCGGGCCGTTCCAACTGATGAATGAACTGCCGCGCGTAGCTGGAGAGACTCTCGATATACTGCCGCTGCCCTTCGGCGAACAGCGTATCGAACGCCAAGGAACTCTTGCCGGAGCCGCTCGGCCCGGTGAGGACGATGAAACGATCGCGCGGGATATCGAGATCGATGTTCTTGAGGTTGTGGACGCGCGCGCCGCGGATGGTGATGACGTCGGTGGCGGTGGGAGCGGCGGTCGGCATGCGATTTGATTGAGCGACCGCGAATTGGTGTCGCCCCGTTGGGGCTTTGTTGACATTTGGTCGATTTTCACCCCAGGGGTTGTCACCCCTGGCTACTATCGGCCGCCCCTGCGGGGCTATTTGCTTCGCGCCCCGAAACGAAGTGCTGTCAGTCCTTTTCCACTCTCCGCTCAACTTCTCTGCGTCTCCGCGCCACTGCGGTGAAAAACGGATTGGCCCCGTACCATTAACCCACCGCGATCGCTTCGGCGGTTTGCCAGCGGTTGCCGTCGCGCTCCACACGGTGGTAGAGCGTGTCGCGTTCGACGGGTTCGCGGCCAGCTTCGGTGATCAGGCGGCGGATATGGTCGACCGTGAGGATCTCCGGAGTTTCCGCGCCGGCGTCGTGGTAGATCAGTTCGTGGCGGACGGTGCCGTCGAGGTCGTCGGCGCCGTAGGAGAGGGCTGCCTGGGCGGTGCCGACGCCGAGCATGATCCAGTAGGCCTTCATGTGGTCGAAGTTATCGAGCATCAGCCGCGCCACGGCCATCGTGCGGAGATCGGTCAGCGCCGAGGGCTTGGTGATGTGGCTGAGCCCGGTGTTGTCCGGATGGAAGGCCAGCGGGATGAAGGTCTGGAAGCCGCCGGTTTCGTCCTGCAATTCGCGCAGGCGGATCAGGTGATCGACGCGGTGGTACGGCTTTTCGATGTGGCCGTAGAGCATCGTGGCATTCGTGCGCAGGCCCATTTCGTGGGCGGTGCGGTGGATGTCGATCCAGTTGCGCGAGTCGGCCTTGTGTTCGCAGATCTGGTCGCGGACCTCGGGA
>JALHLM010000196.1 GCA_022844585.1 Pirellulales bacterium
ACGCGAGCAAGGCGTCCTGGCACCCAGCCAAGTTCGCCCCCTCAGCCTTGAGGAACGTGCAAAAGCCGTGACACGATTGGCGATGCTCAACCGGACACGATGGCACCTCGTTGTCTGACGCATCCTTGCGACATTGCTCGCAACACGCGGCGTGCGTCCGCACTTGCGCCGCAATAGCGCGGCAGGCCGAGCATGCGTCGGCGGAGTGGCAACAGACCCCGAACACTGCCTGCAGCAGCAGGAGACAGGTCATCAGGTAGCTGGCTGCCGGTCGCATTGTGAAGTTTCCGCTAGGGTTACGGAATTATTGCTCTTATCGTCTGTCACGCAATACTTCTTTCTGCAATCCGACCGATCCATCATCGAAGTGACCGCGGCCTAGTCAGCGTAAGCTACTTGAGCATAAAGACTTGCGGCGACGTGCTTGTATCCGTGAACCCTCCGTTCAATTGGCTACGCGAATGCCACGACGAGGCCGATTCCCCGACGATTGCGACGAGCTGGCCTCGGCATTCGTTCTGCAGCATTGCCGGTAGTTACCTTACGGCCCCGCCAGCGGCATCCGCGGCGGCGCGGTCTGCCACATCAGCGCCACTTCCTCCGGCGTCAGCCCATATGCCTCGTTGACCAAATCGCTCAACTTCCGCTCCAGCCGCTGCGCCTCGGCCGCTTGAATTCTCGCCGGCTCAATCGTCCGAGCATGTTCGTCGCGCAAATTCTTCAGCGCCGCGGCCGACAACGGGTTTTTCTTCCCCCGTACGCGTTTCACCTCGGTAACGAAGGCGTCCGAATCCTGCTCGGTGGGCGATTGCAGCTCTAGGCTTGGCTCTCCATCGATCGAGTCGCGCTTGATTCAATCGCGCTTCGCAAGTCGATGATCAGCAGAACGACGGAAACCTAAGACTTACGTCCGGAGTCGGAAGCTGATTGTCACTTCGTCCCCTCGCGTGTTCTTAGGAGGAGAAGTGCTAAGCGACGCTTGTAAAGGAATCGTGGAGCCGGAAGCCAGCGCCCGTGGTCTCGGCGCCTCTCGCGCAGCGACTGCATACTTCTTCCTGCGGCTCGCCTTAAAGAATTCTCCGCAGTGTGCTTGACATTGAATTAAACAGATGCTTTAATTTCGCCCGACAGGACAATCTCCCACGCGCACAAGGAAGTGCTTGCCTTCGGGCGTGAAACAGCGTCGAAAGACGCTGCCGACTCAAACTGGTCATGCGCACGCGGCGTGGCTACGGCGAGCGGGCTACAGCGACACTCGCGTAGCGAGTGGTAGCGTAGTGGTTTGGGATTCATCGTGAATCCCTAGTTCGCGAAACCCGTGGGAGGGCGCAAGAATGATGAATGCGCAGTTTGCCCTGTTGCTGGAAAATCCGGACCCGCTGTTGCCTCAGCTTCGGCAAGTCGCCGAATGGTGGAACCAACTTCGGGTGTCGGGCGATTCTGGCGCGACGACTTGGGAAGTCTTGGATGATCTTGAGAGGAAGGTGACCGATTGCATCACCGCTGATCCGCCTGACATTGCGCGAGCGGTGTCGCTGACGATGCGGGCGATGCACTTCGTTGCCGGAAACGAAAATCTCTAAGACTTCCCAAAACCAACAACAACTGGCGAGGCGCCAAAATGATAATGCTCGGCAAGACGGCTCGGAAACTTCGCGATGCGTTTGGACTCAAGCAGCGCGATGTTGCCGATGCGCTCGGCATCTCCGTGGTCCATCTTTGCAACATTGAAAACAACAAAGCAGCGCCGTCCGCAGCGATTTTGGAGAGCTATCGCGAGATTTGGGGCGTTGACCTCTACGTGCTGGCGTGGTGCCTATATGGCGACGTGAGCAAGCTCCCGCCCGCCGTACGGAAGTCTGCGAATGAGCTGGCAAAGGCGATGCAAAAGCAGATTGATTCAATTGTGAAACGGCGAAGGGAGGATGACTCGCCATGCTCCGTATCCGGCAGGTGACGCATCTTGCGAAGCTGCTGGAAACGCCGCCGGAGCAGCTTGCCGTGATCGCCGAATCAGCGTCCGACTACTGCGAAGAGTTGATCTTGCTTGATCCGGCGAAGCCAAAGCCGCGCGAAGTGCTTTGCATCAATGGCGAGCTGCGCCGCATTCAAAAGTTGCTCCTGACCAAGGTTCTGATGCCAAAACTGAAACCGTCGCGCTTCAATCACGGAGGCGTTAAGAAACGCCATATCAAGACGAATCTTGCGCAGCACAAGTCCTCACGGTTCGCCATCACGTTTGATATTGCCGACTTCTATCCTTCAATTGATCGCGTCCGAGTTTACAAGCTCTTTGCGCAGCGAATGGCTTGCTCGCCTGACGTAGCTCGCCTGCTAACGCGAGTTTGCACCTACGATCATCACCTAGCACTTGGGATGATTACGAGTCCCTTCCTTGCCGACCAAATTGTCGCAGGCATCGACGGCCGAATCGCTGGCGCGTGCAGTCGCCTTGGTTTGACCTACTCCCGCTACGTTGACGACTTGACCATTTCCGGGCATTTCGATCTTGAATCGAGCGGCATCGAAGCCATGGTTGCGAAGATTCTGCGGGATCATGGCTTCCGGCTAAATATCCACAAGACTGACGCTGGCCGATTGTCGGATGGACTTTCGATTACCAAGCTACGGCTGCGCAATGGTCAGCCGGACGTGGAACGGACTTACTTGAGCGAGTTAAAGCGGCTGTTGAAGGACGCCGCCGCGCTCGGTCGAAACGAACCATTTGAGGGGCCGTACTATACACGCGACCAACTCGTCGCCAAAGTCCGGCACGTATGTTGGATCAATCCACGGCGCGCAACCGAGTTAAAGAGGCTGATTCGCGCCGTTCCTTGGCGCGGTGTCAAAGCGAACGCGCTGGCGAAGGGACTCGTTGCCACAAAAAAACGACTTCTCAGTAATGCAACTCAATCGACGGGCAATTAAATTGACAGCGCATAACTTCGAAGTAGGCCGTTCCGCTTCGTTATCGGCGAGTTGCTCGGTATCGAATCGTTCGGAGGTCTGCTGATCCGAGCCTTTGTTATACAGCCTCCTCTGCCGCATCGAGGTCACGATCACCCAGTCGCACTTCAGATTGATCGCGTAGCGAAATCGTTGATCGACGGCCGACATCCGACGGCCCGCGCAGGGCCGATCCAAAGGGTCGCGCGGCCCCTTGCCCTCCAAGGCGACAACAAAACGCTGCTCGCCGTTGAAATCGCCGAGGACGGCGTCGGCGAACTTGCCGTCGACCTCGACGTGTTTCTCCCAGCTGATCGTGTACCGCTCGTGCCCATGGGCAGGACGCGTATACCCCAAGACGCCGACGAAAAAGTCGTTCAGGAAGTCGCGCAGTATTTCATGTTCCTTAAAGCCATCCAATCGGCCTGACGAAATCAGCCCGGCCCAATGGGTCAGCTTGCTGGCTTCAACCGAGGGAAGCTTGAAGTCCGCGAGGTGCGAGCGGAGGACATCGGGGCGAAAAAGCGGTTTGGCGTCGACCGGCACGGCATCTCCCATTTGGAAAACCGCGATTCTAGTCGCGCGCCGGTACCGGAACTAGTTGGCCAGTCGCAGTCGCCGAGTTCGCTATTTTGCCACTCGCTTCCGCCCCGCAGGATCTGAATCCATCCAACGACGCAAAGATGTAAGGCGAGGATTTTGTTGAAGTAGCGGCGCTGACGGTGACGATAGTGCCGACAACGGAGAATAGGCCGGCCTGGTCCGTCCCCTGCTTGTCGTCGTCAAGTGATGCTCCTAAACTGCCATTGGGTCCAAGCTGCCCGGCTCGCTCCAAGAATGCTTCGCCGCTGCCTAACTGCCGTGTTCGTCGTGGGTTACCTCGCCAGTCAAATGGCGGGCATTCCCCATGCGCATGCGCATCAGTCCGCGGACCACGATCTTCGGGCTCACGTGCATTGGGACTGGTTTGCTGGCCCGGGCCACCATGGCGACTCGGCGATGCAAGAATCGCACGCCGGTCATGGCCACAAGCACGGTGGGCATCACCATGGTCATTCCCACGGTGAACGGCCGAGTGTCCCGACGCCAACCGAGCCTGCTGGAAGCGATCACGATTCGACAAGCGTTTACATGCCGAACGACGAGCACGTGACCGCAGCCACGATGTTGATTGGTCCCCTTTGCGGCGAACTGGCCGCAGCGGCAGTTCCATTCGACGGCTTCGCCGGTGCGAGCCAGCGTCCGTCGCATTTCTTTCATGCGCCGCCAGAGAACAGTCTTGTAGGCGGCTGCGCGCTCATTCTGAGGCTGCGGACTCTCCGCATCTGAACCTTCTTTCGCAGCGCGTGCGCGCTTCTCGCGCTCGTGTATCCGACGCGGACCACGTGCTCTGATCGGCACTAGCCTGCGGTGTGTATTCCGTTGCGAAAGGACTTCTCATGTTGCGTACATTGGGCCGTGGGGCAGCTGTCGTTGTAGCCCTTGCCGCCTTAATCGGCGGTGGGCTGTATTGGTCGACGCGACAAAGCGAACCTGGCGTGACGCACGAAACCGCCGCGCCAGTCCCCGAGGCCGTACGTCAAACGGTTCGCCTCAGTCCGCAGGCGCTGAAGAACCTGTCACTCGTGGCGAAGCCGCTCGCGCTCACGACTTATTGGCGGAAGATCGACGTGCCAGGAATGATTGTTGACCGACCTGGCGTCAGCGATCGCGGAGTGGTCGCGCCGGTGACTGGCATTGTCACGCGAATTCATGCCTACCCGGGCGATACCGTCGAGCCCAACGCGCCACTGTTCTCGATGCGGCTGGTGAGTGAACAGTTGCATGCCTCGCAGTTGGAGTTGTTCAAAGCAACGCGACAGATCGAGAATGCGCAGGCGCAGATTCAGCGGCTATCAAGCCTTTCGCAATCGGGAGCGCTGGCTCAATCGCGGATCATCGAAGTCGAGAACCAAGTCAGAGTGCTCGATGCCACGGCGCAGGCCTACCGGCAAGACCTGCAAACGCGTGGACTCGCTGCCGACCGGATCGACGCCGCCGCGAACGGGGAGTTTGTCACAGAAATTACCGTTAAGGCCCCGGGGGAACAAGCGCTGCGAGTGGCGGAAGTCGCACTTACAGCTGCTGAGGAAGAACCGCAACGGCTACCTTTCAACTTCGAACTCCACGAGCTCAAGGTCGAACTTGGACAACAAGTCGACGCCGGAACTCTCCTTTGCACGCTGGCCGACCATCGGGCGCTTCTAATCGAAGGCCGTGGCTTCAAGGACGACATGCCACTCATTCAACAAACTGTTCGCGACAGTTGGGATGTCGATGTGGAGTTCGAACAACGATCGGGACCGACCTGGCCTGCTGCGCCGACCAAGTTTCGCATTCATCACGTGGCGAATACGATCGACGCCGACAGCCGCACGTTTGCCTTTTTTCTGTCACTCGAAAATCAATGGCAGGCCTACAACCGCGACGGCCAGACTCGGCTCTTGTGGCGATTTCGCCCGGGTGATCGCGTCCAACTGCGGGTGGCCGTGGATCAGATGAAAGACGTGTTCGTCGTGCCGCGCGACGCCGTTGTGCGCGACGGGCCAGAGGCGTATGTGTTTCGCCAGAACGGCACGCTGTTCGATCGAAAGCCGGTTCACATCCTCCACGAAGACCAGCGCGATATCGTATTAGCCAACGACGGTACCTTGCGTTCCGGGTTCTACGTCGCCCAAAACGCGGCGGCGTCGCTGAATCGAGTCTTGAAGGCGCAGGCGGCGAGTGGAACGCCAGCCAATGTGCATGTCCATCCTGACGGCACGGTCCACGGCGCTCACTAGGAAGGAACTACGATGCTCAACGCGGTCATTCGCTTCGCCCTGCGCTACCGCATGCTGGTGGTCGTCCTCAGCTTGACGCTGCTGGTCTACGGTTCGTATTTGGCGACGACATTGCCAATTGACGTGTTTCCCGATCTCGATCGGCCGCGCGTGGTGATCATTACCGAGTGCCCCGGTTTGGCCACGGAAGAAGTTGAAACGCTCGTCACACAGCCGATCGAGGTCGCGCTGTTAGGGGCCAGTGGCGTGCAAGCCGTCCGTAGCCAAACAACGGCTGGACTCAATGTAATTTACATCGAGTTCGATTGGACGACCGAAATCCGCGCAGCGCGGCAAACGGTGCAGGAGCGATTGTCCACGCTGGAAGGAATCCTTCCACAGGGCGTATTGCCGCAAATGACGCCACCGGCATCGATCATGGGGCAAATCGTGATTAGCGGCATGTACCGCCAAACGGGACCCAAAGGAGGCATGCTCGCGCCCGTTGGTAAGGACGGGTTGATGGCTGAGTTGACCGAAACTCGGGACGGTAAAGCGAGCCTTTCGCTTTGGCAACCTACGGACCGCCATCGACTCGACACCTGGAAGCCGATTTCCTTTGAGCGCGCAGAATGGGAGAAGCAGGACGAGGTCACGCGCGAACGTACGGCCCTTGTTACGATCGCTGGTCAGGCGCTGGAAGTTTCATTCTCTCCGTTTGAACTGGAACACATGGCGCTACGGACAACGGCCGACTGGGTGGTCCGTCCGCGCTTGCTGAAGATTCCCGGTGTCGCCGAAGTGTTCGTGCAGGGTGGTGGTCGCAAACAGTTTCAAGTGCTGGTCGATCCCGCGGCCCTGTTGGAATACGACGTCACGCTGCAAGAAGTGGAAGCGGCGCTGCAGGACAGCAATATTAATACGAGCGGCGGTTTCGCGGTCGAGGGCGAATCGGAACGTCCAATTCGCGTCCTAGGTCGTTTGGGGCCCGGGGACCAGCGCGTGTTGGAAGACCTCAGTATCGTGCCCGTGCGCGACAATCCTGAGCGCCCCGTCCTGCTCAAGCAAGTCGCCAGGGTTGTCGAGGGACCCCAGTTCAAGCGCGGTGATGGCAGCATCAACGGAACTCCGGGGGTCGTCTTCACGATCGTTAAACAGCCGCACGTCGATACTCGTGCGCTGACTGATCAGATCGAGTCGGCATTAGCGGACGTCGAGGCCTCGCTGCCAGCAGACGTAGTCATCAATTCGGACCTATTTCGGTTGAAGAATTTCATCGACCGAGGAATTTTCAATGTGGCCGAGGCGCTGGTGATTGGGGCCGTGCTGGTGCTGATCATCCTGTTCCTGTTCCTGCTGAACTTCCGCACCACGTTTATTACGCTGACGGCAATTCCGCTGTCGTTGGTAATCACGACACTTGTGTTCCGGCTGCTTGGCTGGGTGACCGGAACTCAACTCTCGATCAATGTCATGACCTTGGGCGGCATCGCCGTGGCGATGGGCGAGTTGGTCGACGACGCCATTGTCGATGTGGAGAACATTTTTCGCCGGCTCAAGGAAAACAATGCGCGTCCGCGACCGCTCCCTGCGATTCGCGTCGTATACGAGGCCAGCAAGGAAATCCGCAGTGCAATCGTGTTCGGCACTGCGATCGTGATTCTCGTGTTCTTGCCACTCTTCGCACTTTCAGGCGTGGAGGGGCGATTGTTCACTCCACTCGGCGTCGCGTACATTGTCTCGATCTTGGCCTCTCTGTTGGTTTCCCTGACGGTGACGCCGGTCTTGAGCTTCTACCTCTTGCCACAGTCGAAGGCGACGCATCAAGAGGGAGACGGAGCGCTGTTGCGAATCCTCAAAGTAGCGGCAAGCCATCTGATCCGCTTCAGCATGGCGCACCCCTTGTTGCTGCTCGTCTGCACCTGGCTGGCGGTCGGCGTCGCGGGCTGGCAGCTCGCCCACTTGGGTCGCGACTTCCTGCCACAATTTGATGAGGGGAGCGTGCAGGTTAACGTCACGCTCCCCCCCGGATCGTCCCTTGATGCCTCGAATCAATCCGCGGCGCTCATCGATGCCAAGTTCCTGGCAATGCAGCAATCCCCGGAGAATCCGGACGGCGAGGTTTTGCATTTCGTGCGTCGCACCGGCCGAGCGGAAATGGACGAACACGCCATGCCGGTCAATGCGAGTGAATACATCGTGAGCATCAACCCGGCGGCCCACGAAGGCCGCGAGGAAATCCTGGCGAAGCTGCTGGCCGAACTGAGTGAGGAAGTTCCCGGCGTTGACGTCGAAGTAGAACAGCCCTTGGCGCACTTGATCAGTCATATGGTCTCAGGCGTATACGCGCAGATCGCCATCAAAATCTATGGTGACGATCTAGACACCCTGGTGGCCTCTGCTGAACGCATCAAGGGAATCATTCAGACCGTGCCAGGCGTGACGCCACCGGTCATTGAGCCGATTCGTCAATCCGAGGAACTACATATCCGCTTACGCCCGGACGCCTTGTCCCGCTACGGTGTCACGCGAGCCTACGTGGCACAGGTACTGCAAACCGCATTGCAAGGCGATGTTGTCTCGCAAGTCTTGGAAGGGCAGCGTCGATTTGACCTGCTGGTGCGACTGGAAGAACGCTACCGCACCGACTATGCCAACCTTGGACGATTGCGGATTGATTTGCCTGACGGCCGTGGACAGGTGGAACTGAGTTCGCTCGCCGAGATCGGCGAAGGAGTCGGCCCGAACGCAGTCAATCGCGAGAACGCCCGCCGGCGAATCGTGATTCGCTGCAACACGCAGGACCGTGATCTGGCGAGCGCCGTGGCGGAAATCCAGGAACGCGTTCGCAATAACGTCGCGTTGCCGGAAGGCTACTTCGTAGAATACGGAGGCCAGTTCGAGAGTCAACAGCGCGCCACGACGCTGATCGTGCTCCTGGCGGCAGTCTCTGTGATCGGCATGTTTGTCGTGTTGATGTTGCTCTTTCCATCGGTTCGAATTGTGCTGCAGATCTTAAATGCCTTGCCGACGGCGTTTATCGGCGGCGTGCTGGCATTGGTGCTAACGGGACAGACGCTGACAGTCGCCAGCCTGGTCGGCTTCATTTCGCTGGGCGGGATTGCCGTACGAAATGGGATTCTCTTGGTCACGCACTACTTCCACCTCATGAAGGAAGAAGGAGAAGCGTTCACTCCAGAGATGGTCCTCCGGGGCAGTCTGGAGCGGCTCGCGCCGGTGTTGATGACGGCTCTCACCGCCGGCATCGGCTTGGTGCCGCTTGTCTGGGGTGGGCAAGAACCCGGTCGCGAGATTCTCTACCCCGTGGCGACCGTGATCTTGGGCGGCCTGGTGACTTCGACCTTTTGCGAATTCCTGATTCACCCCGGTTTGTTTTGGAAGTTCAGCGGGCAAGATGCCGTCCGCTTGGTCCAGTCGCAGGATGCGGAAGAGGACCTCGGCGCTCGGGAACATGGCGTTCCCGCGGCTGTGACCGTTTGAGGACAACATCACACCATTGGAAAGGAAAGAACTCATGTGGCATCGCATTGGCTACCTCGCGATCTTGACCGCCGTCAGCGCACTCCCACTTGGCTGCGGGAAGGCGACTCCGCCAGCGGACCCAGGTTCGACGAGCGAAACAGCTACAACAGCAGGGGATTCCCCGTCGGATGAGGCGGCGCACGATCACCATGGTTCCGGGCCGCACGGCGGCACGATCGCCGAATGGGGCGACGGGAACTATCACATCGAGTTCACCGTCGACCACGACAAGAAGGAAACCGTAGTTTACATCCTCGGCGGCGACGCCAAGACGGCAGCGCCGGTCAAGGCGGACAAGGTGATCTTGAGCATCAACGAGCCGGCATTCCAAGTGGAACTGTCACCGCAACCGCTGGAAGGAGAGGCGGAAGGCACGTCGTCTTCCTTTGTCGGCACGCATGACAACTTGGGCATCGTGCAGGAATTCGCCGGGACAATCAGCGCCGAAGTAGATGGCACGCCGTTCGCGGGGGAATTCGCAGAAACGGCTGAAGGTCACGTACATTAATGCCGAGCGCAATCGAAGGCGGCGGAGGTCAAGATGGGATGGGTTTGGAACCTGACGAGAGTCTTATTGACGGCGATCATTGTCGTTGCGGTTGCGGAACTGTCTAAACGACAACCGCGAGCCGGCGCCCTGCTCCTGTCGCTACCACTCGTGAGCATGTTGGCCTTCATC
>JALHLM010000197.1 GCA_022844585.1 Pirellulales bacterium
CAGCGCTGAACCGAACCGCCTCCTGCGTCCCGAAGTGGAAGCTTCGGTGTTTTGGCGACTGCGCCGCCGGCTGACGGTGAATCAGATTCGCCAAGCGATCCGGCAATCCCGGCTGCGCGTGGCGCTAGCACTCGTGCTGAGCACGCTGCTCTGGTTCGGGCTGTTCGTCATGTTCGCCGACGGGTTTCATTTCCTGGCGACGACGATTCAGCATCCCGAAACGCACGATCAGACGGTCGAGGTCGTGTTTCGCGTGTTCTTTGCGTCGTTGACCATGATGCTGGTGTTTTCGGCGGCGGTAATCCTCTACGGCAGCATGTACCGCGCCAGCGAGGCGCAGTATCTCCTGACCTTGCCGGCGCGCGGCGAGCGGATTTTCCAGCACAAGTTCCAAGAGGCGATGTTCTTCGCCAGTTGGGGCTTCTTGCTGCTGGGCAGTCCGATGCTGATCGCCTATGGCGTGGTCGGTGACGCTCCCTGGTACTACTTCGCGCTCCTGCCGTTCTTCATGGGGGCGTTTGTCTACATCCCGGGCAGCTTTGGCGCGATTGCCTGCGTGCTGGTCATTCATCGGCTGACGAATCGGCGCCAGTATGTCGTCGCCGGGACAGTCGTCGCGGTGCTAGCGATCAGCGGTTGGGTCATTTGGTCCATCGCCAACAGTCCGCAAAGCGACCTGCTAACCCCCAACTGGTTCCAGGAGATGGTTTCCCGGCTGCAGTTCAGCGAACATAAGCTGCTGCCGAGTTGGTGGCTGAGCGTCGGCCTGTTGCAAGCATCGCGCGGGCAATGGCGCGAAAGCGTGTTGTTCCTGACGCTGACAGTCTCGAACGCTTTGTTCTGGCACTTGATCGCTTCGGCCGTGGCGTCGCGCTACTACCGCGCCGGCTACAGCCTGCTGCACGCCGAGCGATCCGGGCGGCGGCGTGCCCGGTGGGGCTGGGTCGATCAACTGGCCGGCTACAGCGCGGCGTTTCTCTCCCGGGAAATGCGGTTGCTGATCGTCAAAGACGTGCGGCTATTCCGGCGCGATCCCCTGCAGTGGTCGCAGTTCCTGATCTTCTTTGCCTTGTTGGCGATGTACTTTCTCAACACCCGGCGGCTGACCTACGACGAAACCAAGGTCACGTGGGTCAACATGATCAGTTTCCTGAACCTGGCCGTCGTGGGATTGATCCTGTCGACTTTTACGACCCGGTTTATTTTCCCGATGGTCAGCCTGGAGGGACGTCGGTTCTGGATCCTGGGCTTGATGCCGGTCGATCGCGGCACGGTGCTCTGGAGCAAGTTCCTGTTCGCCGCCTGCGGATCGATGATCCCCTGTACCGTGCTGGTGCTGCTCAGCGATCTGATGCTGGACGTCAGACTTTTCGTGATCGGCATTCATCTCCTGATTTGCCTGATCCTCTGCACGGGGTTGTCGGGGATCGCCGTGGGGCTCGGGGCACGGATGCCGAACATGCGGGAAGAATCCCCCTCGAAGATCGCCGCCGGGTTTGGCGGCACCTTGAACCTCGTCATTTCGGCCGCGTATATCGTGGCCGTGGTGCTCCTCGTGGCGGTGCCCTGCCACTACTATCTCGAGGTTAGCCAGCGCGAGACCAGTGACTGGGCAACACGCGTCGCCAGCGTGCAGTGGTGGCTGGGCCTGGGCATCGTCGCCAGCCTAGCGTTGGGCGCCATTGCCACCGCAGTTCCACTGCGCGCCGGTTTGCGCGCCTTCCGCGAGCTCGAACCCTAAAGTCGTTTTGTGCGAAGCGCGCTCGCCCCGAACGTGAAGTTCCGGTTCGCGCCGAATCAGATTCCGGTCGCGATTTTTTTCTAAATTTTTTGTCCACTTGCCACCCGGTTCGTCGCTTAGGAAAGTGTACCTGGCGTGTATCGCACCATCACGCCGACACGCACTACCCAATCGGGGGCCTTCATGTCTCGCGGTCATCAGGTTCGACGTCGTCTGGGACTGCGTATTGAGCCCCTCGAAGAGCGTCGACTATTGGCCTGCGACATGCGTACCGTGAATACCACGGTCGACCCGGACCGTGCAGGCGATATTGATTTCGAAGATGACGTCGTGAGTCTTCGCGAAGCCATCATGGCGGCTGCCGACGACAAAAGCTGCGATATCATTTTGCTGCCCAAGGGCGTCTATCAACTCACGAGTGAACTCGCCAACCGACAAGGGGGCGATCTCGATATCCATTGGAGGGGCGGCGATTACTCCCCTGTTGTGGAGATTCGCAGCGTTGCGGACGACGAAGATCCTCGCGAAACGGTGATCGAAGGCGCCTGGACCGGGACGAAAGACCGGCTGATTGACGTTCCCATTGGGGCCATGCTAACCGTCCGAAACTTGACCTTGCGAAACGGCAACGCGAACGGCTCGGGGGGCGCCATTCGGAGCTTTGGAGAACTCACCGTCCTCAACTCCTACCTCCATCACAACACGGCAAGAGGGGGCGGCGCCATCTCCATTGAAGAAGATTGTTCAGACGAGCCAGGCGGAGCGTGCCTCGTCGACGAGAGCGACTACGAAGTCTACGCCACGATCACGGACACCTATCTAGCCGACAACACATCGACCACACAAGGCGGAGCGATCTCCCATAGCCACGGCAAGCTATTGCTGGACGGCTCTACGCTCGCACGCAACGACGCGGTCCAGCGCGGCGGCGGCCTGGCGGTCTTGTCCGGCACGGTGAAGATGACCAACAGCACGATCTCGACCAACGACGCCGGTCGAGGCGGCGGCGGATTGTTTGTCGGGGCAACGAATGAGGATCTCGCCAAAGCCTGCGAGGACAACATCTGTACCAGCAATGTCATCAGCAGCACGGTCTACCAAAACACCGCGCGTGGCGAAACCGCCGGAGGCGGCATCGACACGCAAGCCCCGGCGTTGGTGAAAGTCGAGAACTCCATCGTCGCCAGCAACGCGGCCTGGCACGAAGAGAATGCCAATCAACTGCTGGAAAAGGGAATGAACCTCGAAGGGAGCGTCGACAGCAAGGGAAACAACTTATTTGGCGATGTGCTGGGCGCGGTGCATCCGCAGGTGCGGACAACCGATATGGCATTCCGCGATCCGCAACTCGAGCCCCTCTCCGCCTATCGCGGCGTTCCGCCGACGCACGCCCCTCGAAATGCGAGCGCCGCCATCGGCCAAGGCGAACTCACCAGCGCCACGCCAGTCTTCGATCGAAATGGCGTCGAGCGCGGCGATGTATTCGACCTCGGCGCCGTCGAATACGCCGGGCTGGGCGCCCCGCCGGGACAATTACTCGGGGACACGAACGGCGATTGCGTGATCGACATCTTCGATTTGAACAATGTCCGCAATAACTTTGGCTCTAGCGCCCCTGGCATTCTTGGTGACACCGACAACGATGGCGTGGTCGGGATCGCCGACCTTAACAACGTCCGCAACAATTTCGGCGCCATCTGCACGGATGAACCCGTGGAGGGCGTGATCGATGTCACCCAGCTAACGCAGTGCGGCCCCGCGCCACCCTACTGTGCCATCCCCAAGGCCAACGATTCGATTCGCGATACCGACGGCATTCAGTACGCCTTGAACGAAGCCCGACGGATCGGTCAGTCCACGGTGTATGTTCCTAGCGGAGACTTCCTAGTCGAAGGACTCGTGCTGCGAGGCTATGGTCTATCCATTGCAGGCCCAGGCACGCTGAAATTGGCGCCCAACTCAGTGTCGCTGGCCGCACTCATCGCGCACGGCCAGGAACGACCTATCGGAAACCTCCCCGTTATCGATATCCCTGAAGACTTGCCCACGCGCCCAGGGTTTGTGCCCACGAATTGGATCGATGGCCTGACGATCGACGGCAATAACAAGACCGGAGTTATCCACGACGGCGAATCGATCGGCCTGACCGTCGAAGGGGATGCGCTACTCATTAGCCGCGTCACGGTGAAGAACGCGGCTCTCGGCGCCGAGTCCCCGGGAGCAAGCACGGCGACGTCTGGGATCAATGTTCGCGTTCGTGGCAACAACAATCACCTGTACGCGGTGGATTCGTTGTTTGCGGGGGACACGGCCTTCCGAAATGTCGGCAATGAAAACCACTACGTGGACATTCTCGCCAAGAACTTCGGCTGCCGCGGCTTTCGCGCGTTACTGGGCGACGGGCAGAATGTCGTTGGAGGCGCGATTTACATCGAGGGCATTGACGACAACGAGACGCCGGACTTTGAAACCAATCAAGTGGGCGCGATGTGCGCCGGCGGAGCGATTGCGTCGATTCTGATCGATCCCATTCCCGTTGGCAATCAGAGCAGCCAGAACCGCATAACCAAGCTCGTCTTGCGCAATCTTGACATTTCCGGTCCTGAGCGCGTCGACGAGGGAAATGTCGTCAAGATCGCCGCCGTCAACGACGTGCTGATCGAAGACTGTCGCTTTCAGCATGATTCTGGCCGCTTGCATTCGTTGCGTTTCGACCAAGGAAGTACCGAAACCCTCCCTACCGGCGGAAAGCAATACATCTCCTCGATCATCATCAGGAATTCCTCCCTGGCTCGGAGCATCGTATTCGAAGATGAATTTCCCGATGGCAAGCAGAAACCTCTCATCAAGAGCCTGGTGATGGAGCACGTCACCATCGGAGACGGCGTACCCGTCGACGACCTGCCGGACTATTCCATCCAAGGCCTGCGCGTCTGGGACCACTTTAGCGCGGACGACGTATCCTTCAACCGTTTCTCGAAAGCGGGCATTCAATGGCCGCTTCCCACCACGCCCCCCGGGCTGACCACTTCGGCCGCGATCACTGTCAAGAATAGCGAGTTCAACGGCCGCAGCACGGAAACGGTCTACGCGCTCCAGGTCAAACTTGATGATCCGGATGCGAAGGTCGCGTGCTCACGCTTCGCGTGGGAAAACAACGTCGTAACGAACCCGCTCGGCTTCGAGCTATTCTTCGAAGAGGATTTTCCCTGTCGCCCGGATTTCGCTGCGGTCAATTCGAACGGCGCCACAACTCAGAGCGCTACCACGGGTCAGGCGCTACGGGACTGGGACGCCACCGCGCTGCTAATGGGACGCCTGATGGACGCGGACCAGGAATCGGCGGCAACCACCGCGCGCCGGCATGGATCGCGTCGGCGCTAGCCGTCAGAACCAACATGCTGACGCGCCGTTGCCGCCCAAGGACTGTCCGGCGACAGTTCCAGGAAGCGACGCCAATGGGCGCGGGCTTCGTCGGCGTCCCCCTGCTGTTCCATGGCGAGCGCCAGGTGATAGTGCGCGTCGGGAAAATCCGGGTGCAGCGCCAGCGCCCCGCGAAACGCCGCGACGGCCAACTCGGTTTGTCCCAGTTCGGCTAACAAACAGCCGAGGTTGGAACGAGCCTCGACAAACGTGTCGTCGAGTTCGACCGCCATGTAATAGCGCTCCAGCGCGGCGGGCAGCTCATTCGCCGCGTAGAGCAACTCCGCCAACTCGAAGACCCACTCCGCCCGCGGGCCTCCGACGGCGAGCGCGGTGCGATAAAGGTCAATTGCCTCCTGCAGTTCGCCGGCGTCCTCGTGAGCCTTTGCCGCTTCGATCAACTCTTCCGGTTCGGGGGATAGCGACTGAATCTGCTTCGCCACGGATGGCGCGTCTGCGGCGGTTGCGGAATCATCCTCCAACTGCTCGAAGTCGAAGCGGAGCTGCCCGCCCGGTTCCACCAGGCCATGTCCCTGCCGCAGCAACATCTCTTTGCCGGCCAACATCACCGACAACTGCGCCAGCGGCCGCTCCACGCTCGGGAGGAATCGGCCGAGCGCCGCGAGCTGCCGCTTGATCTCGCGCGGCGGGATTCCGGCCGCCAGCAGCTCTACCAATCGCCTGGCGGTAGCGACTTCCTGGAAATCGAAATACGGCAGCCGCATGACCTCCCGCACCGGGCGGATGAGCCCCAAGCGCTGCCAGCGGCGGACGACGCTCAGCGGCACGCCCACCAGTTCCGCCAGCATTCGCGGCGTGTGCAGGCGATGCACATGCTGCTCGGCGTCGACCAGCCCCAATCGCTGCCAGAGCTGTGTCTCGGAGATGACTTCCGGACTTGCCGTCCCCGGCGTCGAGCCTTCCAACGCGGCCAGCGCGCGGTCGAGGCCCCCGTGTTCATCCAGCGGCAGGCTATGCTCGCCCACGACCACGAGGTCGATCGCCGGTTCGCCCAATTCGACGGCGACGCCGCCGTGCGCGCGAATCAAATCGCGCGCCGCGGGTTGCCAAGCGCCGGCAAACCGCCCGATGAGTGCGACGCGCAATCCTTCCAACGACGGAGCGGATGACATGGGCCGAACGGGGGAACGCGAGGAAAATTCGATGCGCCCAATGTCTAGACTGGCGGGTCAGGTGTCAACGCACCGAGCGACCCAGCCCACGACGCACGCCAGCGGGGCCAATCGGCCGATTACTGCTTGATCGTCCCCGGTTGCGCGCTGACGCGTACTGTGCCGGGGCCTGGCGCTGCCGCCGGGGCGGCGCTGGCTGTCAGCGGCGCGGTGCTGAGCGCCGTGCGCATCGCGGTGGCCCGGGCTTGCAGTTCGGTGTTCCAGCGATCCAGCGAGAGCGCCCGTTGATAGTTCGCCAACGCCTGGGCCTGATCTCCCAATTCTTCCTGAACATGGCCGAGCGCGATCAAAGCGCGGGAATTCGACGGCTCCAGGGCCAGAGCGTCCTGCAGATGCTTGAGCGCCGCGTCCTTGTCGCCGAATTCCTCCGAGAGCCGGGCCAACTCGATTTTCGGGTCGGCCAGCGCCGGACTGCGTTGCGCCCAACCCTCCATCAAACGCACGGCCTCTTCGGACCGGTTCGACTCCACGAGCAACACCGCCAACCCGCGATGGCAATCGCGATGATTCGCGTTTCGGTCCAGACACTGGTTGTAGTAGGTCTCGGCCTGCTGGAGAAATGCGTCGTTTTTCTGCGTCTTGCCGAGCTGATGATACGTCGCCGCGAGGTTGTAGTAGCCGTCCCCGTTATTGGGGTCGGACAAAATCGCCTGCTGGAATCGCTCGACGGCGCCCTGGTAGAGACCCTGCTGGTGGAGTTTCACGCCGTTGGCGTTCTGGCCGGAAGCCACCATCTGGGTACAACCGCTCGTCCCGAGCGATGCCGCGGCCAAACAAAGCGTCCCCGCGAAGGAAGCAAGCCGCGAATTTACGGTGGATCGAGTCACGGCGGCTTACCTCCGGCACATAAAACAAGCGGTGGCGCAAGCGCGGCGACCTGCCTCGCCCGCCAAGCGGTGGGGACGATAGCTAGCCGGGACAGAACCGGCAAGGTCAGTTGGACCGGAACAAATCGCAATCACGGCGATTCGTTGCCGACGCAAAGTCCCGGCTGGCGATTCCATTAGGCAAAACTGATGGGATTCACTCCGCGACGATCTTCAGCGCCGCCTCGCCCTTGTAGGCGGGTGATTTCAATTCCGCTTCGCCGCCGCTGTGGGAGATCGATTGTTCGCCCAGCATGCTGCCGTCGCGCGTTTCCAGCCAGGTCGCCGTGTAACGGCCAGCGGGGAGCTCGAGTGAGAGCGTGAGTTGATCGCCGCCTTGGATGTAGGCGGCGTAATCCTTGCCGACGTTGGCCAGCAGGCGAACCGTCACGCCTTCCGGTAACTCGTTGTGAATCAAGGCGCCTTCCGGCCGCATGCGTACGAAGTCGCAGCCGTGGATGAAATCGCTGAGCACCTTGAGTTGCCGGCGCAACGTCGGGCTGCCGCCGCCCGGCGACTTGGTGTACTGCTTCGTGCCGTCGGGATGCGTCACGCTGAAGGAATAATCCAGATTGCTGAACACCGCGCCGCCCGCCAGGATGAAATCCCAAGCCTCGCGGCGATAGAAATCGTCGCCGGTGCCGTCGAAGCCGGTCTCGTCGTCGCCGATCACGCGATTCAAACCGTAGTTCTGCGCCACGGCATCCGGCGGGTGCGCGTAGTGGAAATTGAGAATCGAAACCAGTGGATTCGGTTCCTTCACTTCTTGCGCGCCATTGGCAATGTTCTGCGCAATCAAGTGCTTAGCCGGAAAATCGGCCTCGGCGGCCGCGATTTCCTTTGAGACGGCTTCGCTCCATTCCTGGGTGACGTTCGTGAAGTACGGCTCGTTGCAAATCTCGAAGTAGACGTTGTCGAAATCGCGCATTTCACCGACGACTTTCTGCACGAATTTCATTTGCACGTCATGCAGCGCCGGCTCCTGCATGGCGAGAAAGTCCTCGCGTTTGAGCTTGCCGACGCCCTGGATATTGTTTGCCGAGTTCATCGGGCTGTGTTGGTGCAGGCCGTCGTCGTACAGCACGCAGAACAGCACGTACTCCACGACGATGCCGCGCTCGCCGGCCTGCGTGACGAAGTCCTTGAGCCGCGCGAAGTACGCGTCATTCCAACGGTGCAGGTCAAACTTGTTGCCGCCGTCGGCGCAGCCCGGCTGGTCGGAGCGGGCCCAGGGGCAGACGAAATCGGCTGGCTCGGGGCCGAGTGTGTTTTCTTCGATGTTGAACGAGCCGGGGATTTCGCGATACGTGCCGGAAAACGTGCGGGTCAGGTTCAGCCCATCCGCGCGGAGCGTATCGAGATAGCGCACATAGTCGAACTTGCCGTTCAACACCGCGCCGTAATGTTCGCCCGAGGTGATCAGCACCGTCGGGCGACCGCGGAATTCAAAGTAGTGCGGATTCGCCGGATGCAACTTGATCGGCTCGGCGGCCGAGAGGGCCGTCGTGGCCATGGCGGCGATCAGCAGAGTCAGGCAGCGCGACATGCGTTCGCTCCGGATGCTGGCGGCGCGCAGGGCATTGCTCGCGTCGCGTCATGGTGCGGTGTTGCGGTCGCGACTATGATAACAGGCTTTCCCGCCCAAAAACCCCCGCCCCGCCCCGATTTTTCCCCATGACCGCTGAACTCCCGCGCCCGCTCCGCGGCTTCGTGGCGCCGCGTGTTACGCCGCTGGTCGATCGAGACGCCCTCGACGTGGCCGGGCTGGAGCGCTTGATCGAACACATCCTGGCCGGCGGCGTGCATGGACTATTCATCCTCGGCACGACCGGCGAAGCCCCGAGCCTGAGCTACCGCCTCCGCAACGAAGTCATTCGCCGCGCGTGCCGGCAGGTGGCCGGGCGCGTGCCCGTGCTGGTGGGCATCACCGATACGTCGTTCATCGAGACGATTCATCTGGCGCAAGCCGCCGCCGCGGCCGGAGCCCAGGGCGTGGTGCTCGCGCCGCCGTACTACTTCACCGCGGGGCAGAGCGAGTTGCTGGCCTATCTCGAAGCGCTCGCGCCGGAGATGCCGCTGCCGCTGTATCTGTACAACATGCCAAGCCACACCAAGCTGGTGTTTCAGCCCGCGCTGGTGCGACAAGCGGCCGATCTGCCGAACGTCGTCGGCCTGAAAGACAGCTCGGCGAACATGATCTATTTCCACGAATTGCTGCATTTGTTCGAGGGGCGACGTGATTTCTCGCTCCTCGTCGGCCCCGAGGAATTGCTGGCCGAGACCCTGATGCTCGGCGGACACGGCGGCATCAACGGCGGCGCCAACTTCTTTCCGCGCCTGTACGTAGACCTCTACGAAGCCGCCCGGGCGAAAGATCTCGATCGCGTCGGCATGCTCCACCGCCAGGTGATCCGCATCAGCACGACGATCTACAGCGTCACGCGCGACAGCTCCAGCTATTTGCGCGGCCTCAAATGCGCACTCTCCTGCCTGGGCCTGTGCGACGATTTCCTGGCCGAACCGTTCCGCCGCTTCGGCGAAGCAGAACGCGAGAAGATCCGCGGCTACCTGGCGGATTTGAAGCTGCTGTAGTCTGACAAAACGTTGCAACTACGGCCGCGGCGCCATGGTCATCAGATAGGCCATCAGCTCTTCTTCCGGGCGGGGGCCGAGTTGCTTGAGTTGCTCGGCGAGCGGCCGGTCGCTGCCGTCGGCGCGGATC